>PKXT01000187.1 GCA_003133505.1 Acidobacteriota bacterium | reverse complement strand
GCTGGCTCATGCCATTCGCGCGATTTTCGCCGGGGTATTCGCCAATATGATCCTCCCGCTCCGCCCTGGTGAATTATTCCGTACCTATTTGTTGGCCAAGACCGAAGAGTTGAGCTTCGGTACTGTCTTGGGGGCCGTCGGCGTAGAGCGCCTGATAGACTTCGTTGTGGCTACGGTCGGTCTTGGCCTCGCGCCATTTTTCGCGCCCCTCCCCAGAGAATTTCGCCATTGGGCTGATTTGCTTGCCGCTGTAGCGCTGAGCTTATTCGGACTGCTTGTTGCTGCCGTATTTTATTTTGAGGCTCGCCTCCGCCGCGAGAAAGCTGGCATAGCCGCGAAACCAATGCCCGCGCGTATTCGCGCCATGTTGATTGGATTGCACGCCATGGCTACATCGGCGAGTTTCTATCCCGCAGTGCTCGCTTCCGTGGCCATGCAGGGCGTGCAAGTGCTGGCATTCTGGGCGGTGATGCGAGCCTACCATTTGCCGCTGCCGTTTTTAGCCGCCGTGGTCGTCCTTCTGATTATCAACATCGGTATATCGCTTCCCAACGCCCCTGCTAACGTGGGCGCGTATCAGTTTTTTTGTGTCTTGGGCCTCAGTGTCTTTGGCATGGAAAAGACATCCGCGACTGGCTTTTCCATTTTTGCCTTCATGGTACTCACCCTGCCTTTTCTATTCCTCGGCTTCTGGGCGGTGGTGCGTAGCGGGTTGACCTTGCATGAAATGCGTGAAAAACTCCGCGCCATGCCAAGGGAAGGACCCTGCCGCAACTAGGCGAGTCTCCGAGTCCGTTATATAGTAGAAATTCCGAATCGCTGTCTTGAGCCGGACGCTCTCCGGGAAAACTTTCCGAGTTGCGTGTTTAGCGTCAATCCTTGTCTCCGCGTCCGAGCGAGAGTATTTGCGGGAGGGTAGAGAATCAATGTTTCCAACGGATGTCGTAATCGTGAGCGGGGCGCGCACCCCCATGGCCCGCTATAACGGGGAATTTCAAAGCGTCACTGCCATTGATCTGGGAGTTGCGGCCTCAAGAGAGGCCATCCGCCGCTCGGGCGCCGATCCCGCTGAATTTGACCACGTGATTTTTGGCAATGTAATGCAAACCAGCGCTGATGCTCTCTATGGTGCGCGCCNNCCAGCCGTAACCGTCAATCGCCTATGCGGGTCGGGAATGGAGTCGGTTAGTCAGGCGGCTCAACGGCTGCTTCTCGGTGAAGTGCAATTGGTCCTTGCCGGCGGCATGGAAAACATGTCGCAGGCGCCCCACGTCATTCGCGGCGCGCGCACTGGATTTCGGCTCGGCGAGGGGAAGCTCGAAGACTCGTTGATGAGCGGCCTCTACGACACCTACTGCGGATTTTCGATGTCCGATACGGCCGAAAATGTTGCCACCGAATATGGCGTCACCCGTGCGGCTTCCGACGAATATGCTCTGCGCAGCCAGCAGCTTGCCGAAGCTGCCTTTCGCGCGGGCAAGATGAAGGACGAAATCGTGCCGGTGGAAGTGAAGAAGGGAAAAAAGACCCAAGTAGTGAGTGAAGACAATCATCGCCGATCTGAAACCACCCTGGACATACTTTCCGCCCTCCCTGCTTCCTTCCGAAAGGACGGAATCGTCACAGCCGGCAATGCCAGTGGCATTGTGGATGGCGCCGCGGCGGTTGTGGTCACAAGAGAGAAGACAGCGAAAGATCACGGATGGAAGCCGCTAGGCCGGATTGTTTCCTGGGCCACGGCAGGCGTGCCGCCGCGCATTATGGGCATTGGCCCTGTTCCTTCCACTCAGAAAGCTCTTGCTGCGGCGGGCATGAACCTATCCCAAATTGATCTAATTGAAGTTAATGAAGCCTTTGCTCCTCAATATCTGGCGGTAGAGAAGGCTCTGGGGCTCGATCGCGAGAAAACTAACGTCAATGGCGGGGCCATTGCCCTCGGCCATCCATTGGCTGCCACGGGTACGCGACTGTTGCTTACACTGCTGCTTGAGTTGCGCCGTCGCGGCAAGCGGTACGGACTGGCGACAGCCTGCATTGGCGGCGGCCAGGGAATTGCAATGATTGTGGAGTCTCTGTCGTAAAATACCGGCTTCCGTATTGAAGCGATTTTCTAGTGCACACTCTGGAGATGAACTGATGGCGATTCAAAAAGTGGGGGTTGTGGGCTGTGGGTTGATGGGCTCGGGTATTGCGCAGGTTTGCGCGCAGGCTGGTTGCGATGTGGTAGTCCGCGAAGTTTCTGAACCGTTGCTGGATAAAGGACTGAAGTCCATCGAGAAAAATCTCGCTCGATTGGTGGAGAAAGGCACGCTGACCACTGAAGCACGCGATCAAGTGCGTGGCCGTTTGCGGGGTACGACAAAGCTGGAAGATCTTGGCGACCGCGATCTGGTGATTGAAGTCATCATCGAGCAGCTTCCCGCCAAGAAAGAGCTGTACGCCGCGCTGGACAACATTTGCTCGCCGGAAACGATTTTCGCAAGCAATACTTCGTCGCTTTCGATTACTGAGATGGCCATGTTTACCAAGCGGCCTGGGCGTTTTTTCGGGATGCATTTTTTCAATCCAGTGCCGGTGATGAAGCTGGTGGAGGTGATTCGCACGATCGCCAGTGACAATCAGGTTTATGAGGATTTGCTCGCTTTTGCGGGGAAGCTTGGCAAAACTCCCGTGCGCACCAGCGATCGCACCGGCTTCATCGTCAATCGCCTGCTGGTGCCGTATCTGCTAGACGCCATTCGAGTGCTGGAAGACGGCGTTGCATCCGTTGAAGATATAGATAACTCGATGAAGCTGGGTTGCGGCCATCCCATGGGCCCGCTGACGCTGCTTGATTTTGTCGGCCTCGACACCACTTATTACATCGCCAATATTATGTTCGACGAGTTTCGCGAGAAGCGTTTCGCTTCGCCTCCGCTGCTCAAACGCATGGTAATGGCCGGCTGGAATGGCCGCAAAGCTGGCCGCGGATTTTATGATTATTCCGATCCGGCGAAGCCTCGCCCGCTGCAGTTGACCTAAACCGGAGATTTGCCGATGCCCTACGAAAATTTACTCTGCGAAGTGAAAGACCAGATCGCGACGATCACATTCAATCGTCCGAAGGTGCTCAACGCTCTCAACCGCCAGACCATGGAAGAGCTGGGCGATTGCCTGAAACAGGCGGAAGCTAATTTGGCTGTTCGCGTATTAATCCTTACCGGCTCGGGTGAAAAGGCCTTTATCGCGGGCGCGGACATTAACGAGCTGGCTCGTTGCGCGCCAGTGGACGGCAAAGATACTTCACTCTTCGGCCAAGCTGTTCTTCATCGGCTGGAAACCATGGGCAAGCCTTCGATCGCGGCCATCAATGGCTTCGCGCTCGGGGGCGGTTGCGAATTGGCCCTGGCCTGCTCGATCCGCATTGCCAGCAAAACGGCCAAGCTCGGGCAGCCCGAAGTGAAGTTGGGAATTATCCCCGGCTATGGCGGCTCGCAGCGACTTCCCCGGCTTTGCGGCAAAGGCATGGCTCATGAACTGATCCTTACTGGCGATATCATTTCCGCTGAGGAAGCTCTCCGCATCGGTTTGGTCAATCATCTCACTGAGCCCGGCGAATTGATTTCCACCGCCGAAGGGATCGCTAAAAAAATCATTGCAAATGCCCCTCCCGCAGTAAAATTCGCCATGGAAGCCATTGAGCACGGAATGGACATGACCCAGGAAGAAGGGCTTTATGTTGAGGCCACCCTCTTCGGACTCTGCTGCGCCACGGAAGACATGCGCGAAGGCACTCGCGCGTTTGTTGAAAAGCGCCCGGCACAGTTTCACGGCCGCTAAGAATTGCCGCAATGCCCGACGCCGACAAGCCCAAAGAATTACGCGGAGCGCTTAATGCAGGGGGTCTGAGGTTTGGCATTGTCGTCAGCCGTTTCAATAACTTCATCACCGACCGCCTGCTGGGCTCGGCCCTCGATGCTCTTTCCGCCGCTGGTGCCGCACCCAGCCAAATTGAAATTGTGCGCGTGCCGGGAGCGTTTGAAATACCCGTGGCCGCGCGCAAGCTGGCCGAAACCGGCCAAGCTGACTCGATTATCTGCATTGGGTGTGTTCTTCGCGGCGAGACTTCACATTACGAATACATCGCCAGTGAAACCGCGCGGGGAATTCAACTGGCGCAAATCGAAACAGGCATCCCCATGATTTTCTGCGTGCTAACCTGCGACACGCTGGAACAAGCCATTGACCGCGCTGGATTGAAGAGCGAGAACAAAGGCTACGAATCGGGTCTTGCGGCGGTGGAAATGGCGTCGCTTACCCGCCGACTTTCTCAGCGCGGCGGCGCGAGCGCCAATCGATTCAATTCCTCGGGCAAGGCCGAATGACGCTTCGCCACAAAGCGCGCGAATGCGCCTTGCAAATGCTTTACGAATGGGAGATGGCCAAGCGGCCTCCCGCCAGCATCGAGGAAAATTTCTGGAAATCAGCCCGCGGCGCGGAATCTACCCGCAAGTTCGCCAATCAGATTTTTGNNCTGCCGCCAGGGCGCCTGAAAGCGACAAACTGCTCGAGAAATTTTCCACCAACTGGCCGCTCGATCGCATGGCAGTTATTGACCGCTGCATTCTCCGGCTCGCTGTTTGGGAATTGCGTTCCGGCAGTGCGCCTCCCGCAGTGGTCCTTAACGAAGCGCTCGAAATCGCCAAGACCTTCTCCAGTGAAGATGCCTCTCGTTTCGTAAACGGCCTTCTCGACGCTATCCTCAAGTCCGGCGAAATCACCTGAAGAATCGTAGTCCCGGCTCTCAAACTTTCTCCAACGGCCTCGAAGTGGATGAGGGAGAATTGGCTGCGGAGCACAAGCTATTGTAGTTCGATTGTTTTCTGGAAGGCCCGTACCCAGCGGGGAGGGGTGTGTCCTGGTCGGTGAGACCATCTTGACGCCCCGCCGGGTACGGCCATGAACCGCTGCATGGTGCGGTCGTTCAGGGGCTGGATTCACGATACCTGTCAAACACTATAATGTCAATAGACATTGTTAAAATATTGGCGGCGTTTATTTCCGGCCGCCCACCATATTGAAAAAGCCTACCCGCGTGCGACATGTTGCCGATTGACTTGCTCGGTGGGCTGCTGGATGGGCTGCGCGCCCCTCTCGCGATACAATAGAACATACGCGGAATTACGTTTATTTCGCGCTCATTGGTTATGGCAGTTCCTACAAAAACTCGCCGCCGTTTGCTCGCCGTACATCGCACCCTACGTTCCTGGCGGATGGTGGTTCGCGGATTGCTGTCCACGCGCCATCCGCTGCTCGCCCATATTATTCCCATCCGGCGCTGCAATCTTTCCTGCACCTATTGCAACGAGTTTGATGATTTCTCCAAGCCGGTGTCTCTTGAGGACATGTTCCACCGCATTGACCGCCTGGGCGAGATGCGCACCGGAATCGTCACCATCAGCGGAGGCGAGCCGTTCCTGCATCCCGACCTGGACGAAATCATCCGCCGTATTCGCCAGAACGGAATGATCGCCGGCATTATTACCAATGGCTACCTGCTGACCGCAGATCGAATCCACCTACTGAATCGCGCGGGACTGGAATATCTGCAAATCAGCATTGATAACGTGATGCCTGACGAGGCATCCAAGAAAAGCCTCAAGGTTCTCGACAAAAAGCTTCAGACGCTCGCCGAGCATGCCGATTTTCACGTTAACATTAATTCTGTCCTGGGAAGCGGGATAAGCGAGCCGCAAGACGCGCTTCGCGTGGCCCAGCGGGCTGTCGCTCTCGGTTTTACTTCTACTATTGGCATCATTCATGACGATAGCGGACAGCTACAGCCGCTGAATGCGAACGAGCAATCCATATTCGAGAAAGTGATGGCGCTGGGGAAGAGTTCGTTCTCGCGTTTGAATAAGTTTCAGCACAATATCGCGCGGGGCCAGGAAAATAGCTGGCGATGCCGCGCCGGATCGCGCTACCTCTATATTTGCGAGGATGGGCTGGTCCATTACTGCTCGCAGCAGCGCGGTTATCCGGGCATACCGCTGGCGGAATATTCCGACGAACGCCGCCGCCACGAGTTCTATACACAGAAATCCTGTGCTCCCCGCTGTACAATTTCCTGCGTTCATCAGGTGGCCATGATGGATAACTGGCGCGCCCCCCAGACCCCCGACGCACCATCTCCGTCTCAACCCGGGCAACTGGTTCAGTTGACGGGCGCGGCCTCCCGACGTTGAATAATTCGCTTTTTATTCTCCCTGATCAAACAAATGCGTTAGAATGTTTCAGGCCAGCGCGAGTAGAATTGGGCGCGAACGGAGTCTTGATCAATGACAACTCTTGCGTGGTTGGGGATACTGGCGGTCGCCGTAATTGGCGTGGTCATGGTGATTTTTGCTGTCACCTTGGCCCAGCGGGCGACTCGGGAATCACATGAACAGGAGTCGCGTTCGCGTGAATCACTGGCGCAATTTCGTGAGGAGGTCAGCCGTGAGCTGGGGCGCCTAAACTCTTCCGTGGTCACAGGAGTTGCTTCATCAGGTCAGATGGCCACGCAAGCCCAGCAGAGCATGGCCGATCAATTGCAGGGTTCCAAGAAAGTGCTGCAGGAGGTCCACGAGCGCCTGGCCACCATACAGAAGGCCAGTGACGATTTATCCCAAAGCAACCAGGCCCTGCAAAACATTCTCGGAGGCGCAAAGACGCGCGGCATACTCGGTGAAACCACCCTCGAAAAGATGCTCGCCGACGCGCTTCCAAAAGATGGCTACGAGCGCCAGTACCGCTTCGCCAGTGGAGACGTGGTGGATACGGTTGTCCGTGTGGGAGATCACTTACTGCCGGTGGATTCGAAATTTCCCCTGGAGTCTTACCGCCGCATGGCGGCCGGAACCGACGGCGCGCGCAAGGAATTTATTCAGGCCGTGCGCAAACATGCCGATTGTATCGCCCAGAAATACATTCGCCCGGAAGATGGCACGCTGGATATCGCGCTGATGTTCGTCCCTTCGGAGGGCGTCTATTACGAGCTAATCGCGGGGGAGGACGAGCGTATCGGCGCCCTCAATGAGTATTGTCGCGACCGTAAGGTGTTTCCCGTCTCGCCGAATACTTTTTACGCCTGCCTGGCGGCAATCATGCTGGGACAAAAAGGCATGAAGGTTGCGGAGAATTCCCGCCACATCCTGGCTCTAATTGGCGGCTTGCAAAAGGATCTGGAGGCTTTTGAAATTTGCTACACGAAGATCGGCACGCATTTGCGGAATGCCCGCCAAAACTATGAAGACTCTGAAATCCGGCTGGCTCAAGTGTGCCGCACAGCTGACCGCGTTGCCGATGCTTCCATCACGGGCGACGGGGCCGCGGAACAAGCGCTGTTAGTGGCTACCATCCCTGACAAATAGAAATTGTCGCGAGAGGATATATCTACCCTATCGGGAGATTTTCAATACTGCTGTAATTCTTCCTACTTTTCAGTTCCGCGCAATGCATCCCGCGCGGCGCGAATGAGAGCCGCTGTGTCCGCATCGGATGTGTGGTTAGCGGTCTTTTCCATCTGCTCTGTCATGCTTTCGATTTTGTCCTGCTCTCCAAGCTCGGCAATCCAAACAATAATTCGCCGATCATGATTGTGATCGGAGCGGGCGAGCACAGCCTCCAGAAAAGCCTTGGCCGCTTCGATGTCAGGTGCCTGCACGGCCGGCACGAGGCGCACGTCCACGGAAAAATCCCCGTTGTGCAGTCCTCGTGCGGCAATGGCAATTGAATTTTGGGCTCCGCCGCTGCTTTCCACGCGCTGAAAATTTCCTCGCAGGAGTCGAAGAACATCCGAAGAAAAATTTCGCACGTCCAAAGCTCGCGGCTGGTCCGTTCCGGTCACTCGAAACTCAAGAACTCCGTTCTTTCCAGGAGCCAGTGATTCCGGTCCGGAAGCCATTTCCAACTCTAACTGCGTCAGCGTGGCTGAGGCCGCCGCATCTCTCGTCTGCACGACAACTGACCCGGGCCCAGGTTCTGCTTTTACGCTACCCGCCACAACTAGAGCAAGCGACGATGATGCCAGAACCATCCTGGGCTGACCGCTTATAAATATTTTATTCGCGGCGGCATCACCCATAAATCCAAATCCGCGAATGGCGAATCGGTCGCGCATCCCGACCCATGGCGGCACGCTGACAATCTGTAGCGGACGTGGCATCCCGGGCACGACCACCGCGGCTTGGATCTCGCCGGCCTCCCCTTTTGGATAAGCATTTCCTGCTATCGGAGGCGTTCGGGGAATACCAGGTCCTCCCATAGCCGCATGAGCTAAAAGCACGCGCGCATCCGCTGGGACCTCGAACAGCGCACGGCCGGTGGAATCGGTGGTCACCTGCATTCCGGAAGACAATGTCACCGTAACATTCGGCACCAATTTCCCGTTCGGAGCGAGCACGGCTAGCGTCGCATTTTCACCCCCAGCCAGACGGGGCGGCAGGAGGATGGTGATCCCATCACGCTTTCCGTCCCCGGCGTTGTCCCTGGGGCTAGCCCGCCCCTGAGGGACAATTGCCAGCCATACAGCTGCGCCTATTGCGATCCAGCAGCTAAGTTCGCGCCACAGCCACGGACTCGCTGCCGCAGAGCGCCGGTGAGGGGCGGCTCCTTTCATTGTGAATTTCCGACGGAAACGCTGGCGGTTGAATCCAGCCGCACTACGAACGGTACGAAGCCTTCTCCCTGAAGTTTGGATGCGAGTTGCTGGGCCGCTCCGAGGCTTGGCACACTCCCCACGCGAACACGGTAATAAGTTCCGGTGGGCGAATCATAAAGCTGAATCAATACCGGCGAATACCGCGCCGCAAGCCTGCTCTGCAACCGGCCGGCATTTTCCTTCACGCGGAAAGCGCCCACTTGCACCGCGAACGTCCCCACATAGGGATTGGATCCTGACACCATTTCCAGGCGCACTGGTCCAACTCCGGGTCCCCATATTCCAGCCGCTTTGGCGGCCGCAAAGGATNNCATTGATGCGCACTTCCGCCTGCTGTCCGGTGGTGAGATTGGTCACACGGATGACGGAGTTAAACGGCAACGTGCGGTGCGCCGCTGTCATCGTGTTCATATCGTAGATTTCGCCATTGGAGGTGCGACGGCCGTTAAAAGGAACGCCATACCAGGAAGCGTTCCCTTCTTCCACGTATTCGCCGGGAGTGGCCAGCTGTGGTGATTGCCTTGCGGCCGATTTTGAAGCGCCCGAGCTAGCGGGCCNNGCGCTCGGGGTGGGTTGCGAATTTCCCGTTTTCGTGGAATTTCCGGCGCTGGGAAAATTTCCAGGCGGGTTGGAAGAGGCATGACGGCCGCATCCCGACAGGGGCAATACCGCAAGTAGCGAGACGCTGACGGGAAAAATGAATGAGCGCCAACAGGCCCGGCCTGAAGACACCCAGCTCATGAGTCCGCCAGCTTCAATTCTTATTCCTCATTTTTCGGGTATTATAGGCAGGGACTCTGACCAGTAGCAACATATCTTAAGCACGGAATCTCACCAAAATTGTCTAACTGGAAACAAAAAGCGGAAGCATGGCGCGCCAAAATTGCCGCGAAATTATCGTCCGACGACGAACCTAACCGGCCCCGTCCGCGGCTTTGCCCGGCGTGCAGCTCTCTGGTGGGCTCTACGTCCACGCGGTGCTATCAATGCGGCGCCAACGTCAATTTCTCTTTGGCGGCTACAGGCAAGTTCATGTCGCGACTGCTGCCCGCAACATCGCCCGCCAGCTACGCAGTCCTTTCATTAAGCTGCCTGCTATATGTTGCCACTGTGCTGGCCACTATTCGGCAGGGTGTTATGCCGGGCCTCGGGGCGGGGCTCTTTAGTTTGGGCGGTATCAGCGGGAAAGTCCTGGTCGAATTCGGAGCATCGCTGCCATTTCCCTACACGCTCGCCCAACCGTGGCGGCTGGTAATGGCGATTTTCCTTCACGGCAGCCTGTTACACATCGGCATGAATATGTGGGTGCTGATGGATATTGGCCCGACCGTCGAGGAGCTTTACGGCTCCGCGCGCTTTTTCTTTTTGTACGTGATCACCGGAATCGTGGGGTTTATAGCGAGTTCGGCTACGGGCCACGTCAGCGTGGGCGGATCTGCTTCGCTTCTTGGCCTCATCGGACTGATGCTGGCGGTCACCATTCACCGTGGTGGCGCAGCGATGCAAATGTTGCGAGGGCAGCTAATCCGCTGGCTCATTTATATCGGTATTTTTGGATTGCTGTTTCACGGCATAGACAATGCCGCGCACCTCGGCGGCCTGGCCGCTGGATTTTTGCTGGGCAAGATTATGGTGGATCGGCCTCCGCTGGCCATGGAAGAGCATCGNNTGTTGTTGTGGCGAGCCTTTGCCTGACGGCGTGGACCGCGCTCCGCGGAGCCTGACTTTTCGGGTAAGGCATGTAGGGAACATTCCCGGCCGGCCGATTCTGCTATTCCGATTCGAGCCTTCGCGCCACCACCACGCTATAGTGAACTCCAGACAGCATCACCAGGCACGCCACGATATAGCTTCCGATTTTCTTTGCTAGAAGGAGATACGGATTCGGAAAAATCGCCAGAACGATAACCGTTACCACCAGCAGAATTTCGCACGTCGTGTTGGCTTTGCCAAAGATGCTGGGCGGGAACGGACGGAATCCGACGGTCAGTATGATGGCGGTGCAGGCGACCAGAATCAGGCCGTCGTGCCCCAGCACCATAATCGCCAACCACCAGGCAATTTTTCGGTTCCACGCCAGCACCAGATAAGACGACGACTGCATCACCTTGTCGGCAATTGGATCCAGATAAGCTCCTAGCGCGGTTTTTTGGTTGAGTTTGCGCGCCAGCAGCCCGTCCAATCCGTCGCTGATTCCGGCGGCAATCAGCAGACCCAGTGCGATCGAATACCGGCCATAGTGAATAGCAATAATGAAAAACGGCAGAAATCCCAGCCGAAGAAAGGTGAGCTGGTTGGGTACGGTGAAGATTCTCTTTTTAAAGGGCTTCATGCGCGAGCACAACGGAACGCCTGTACCTTAATTATCCGCGGAATAATATGCCGCTGACTCTACCGGCTCTACCGAAGTTCCCAAGCTGCGGATTCACGCTGCAAACATCCGCAGATCGGGGGCCACTCGAAGTCTCGGCTCGGTTAGTTTTTGCACTTCCTCCGGCGTTTTACCGGTGGCGATCTCGCGCAACACAAGGCCCTCTGGTGTCACCTCGATTACCGCGAGTTCAGTGACGATCAAGTCCACCACTTCCAGCCCTGTAAGCGGCAGTGTGCATGCGGTCACGATCTTGGCCTCCCCGTCTTTGGTGGCATGTTCCATCGCAATGATTACCCGCTTGGCGCCTGCCACCAGGTCCATCGCGCCGCCCATGCCTTTCAGCATTTTGCCCGGGATGGCCCAATTCGCCAGATTTCCCTTCACATCCACCTGTAAAGCTCCGAGTACGGTCAGGTCCACGTGACCTCCCCGAATCATCGCGAAGGAGTCGGCGCTTGAAAAATAGCTGCAGCCGGGAATTTCGCTAATGGTTTCTTTTCCGGCGTTGACCAGGTCGGGGTCCTCATCCCCCGCGAAAGGGTAGGGCCCCACGCCCAACATTCCGTTCTCGGATTGCAGCACCACTTCCATGCCGGCCGGGAGGAAACTGGGAATTAGTGTCGGCAGTCCGATCCCCAAGTTTACGAAATAGCCGTCGTGCAACTCCCGAGCTACGCGGCGGGCAATAATTTCGCGCTTGTCCATTCTATTTAGTCATGCAGAGATGCCGCATCCGTTCCAGTCTGAGGCGGCCGCGGTCGAACGGTGCGCCGCTCTATGCGTTTCTCATAATCGCTTCCCTGAAAGATTTCGTTCACGTAGATCCCCGGCGTATGAACGCCGTCTGGTGGAAGCATTCCCAGTTCCACTAATTGCTCGACTTCCGCAATCACCGTGTCTGCCGCTGTGGCCATTACGGCATTATAATTTCGCGCCGTCTTCCGATATATAAGATTGCCCCAGCGATCTCCTTTCCATGCTTTGATGAACGCAAAGTCCGCTCTCAACGCATGAACCAGGACATGAGGCCGGCCGTCAAATTCGCGCACTTCTTTCCCTTCCGCAGCCATCGTTCCATAACCGGTGGAAGTGTAAAACGCCGCAATGCCCGCGCCGCCGGCTCGAATGCGCTCCGCCAGCGTACCCTGGGGATTCAGCTCAACCTCTATCTCCCGGGTTAGGGCCAATTTTTCAAAGAGCTTATTCTCCCCCACGTAGCTGGCCACCATCTTGGTCACTTGCCGCGATTCCAGCAGCATCCCGATACCAAAGCCATCAATGCCGGCATTGTTAGAAATGAGCGTGAGGTTGCGCGAGCCTTTGCGTCGAAGCGCGGCAATCAGGTTTTCCGGGATGCCGCAAAGGCCGAATCCGCCCAGCAGGATGCTCGCGCCATTCCCCACCTTCTCGACAGCCGCATCTGCATTCGCTATCCGTTTATCCACTTATCCACGCTTGCGCATCCCGCTCTTAGGGTTTGGCTGGTGCGGAGGCTGGCGCACTCGCACCGCCGGAGGCATCCTTCGGGGTACTTAGGTAGCCGGTCATGTTGTTCTTGCTGATGTTGAAGACCACGATTTCATAAGGGGCACGGGCGCCCTGCACGTAAAACTGCACAGGCTCCCCGGCGGTCTTGTCCTTTTTCTCAATGCTCTTATCGTCGGCCATCACATTCATTGTGTAACGGTATTTCTTGGGATCCAGCTTCTTCACCGCGATTTGAATCGGCCCGACCCGCTGAGGATTCTTTTGCTTCGATAGATTAAACTCGAAAATATTTCGTTCTCCCAACCGCCTTAGCTCTTCCACCTCCCCATGGTTGTGGGCAATCAGTCCGCTCTGGACGCCCAAGTCTCCTACGGTGTGCTGCAATGCTGTTTTGGTGTCCGCCAAGTCTTTCTTCGTTGCGGCCACGTCGGTTTGGGTCCCGGTCAAAGCGCTGGAAACGGCGCCGATCTTGGCGGTGTCTTCCTGCTGCACCCGGCCAATCTGATTGCTCAGGCGCTCATCACTTGTTTTTTGCTGCTGACGGATGTCCTGCGCCAACTGGCGGGCGTGGGCCAGGTCCTGCTGGGTCATTCCAAGTTTCTGCAGTGTCACTTGTAGCTGGCCGCGAAGATCCGCTATGCGCGAATTGGTTTTGTCGAGCTCGGCTTGAACCGCCTGATTTTGCTGCTGTGCGTCGTTCGAATTCTTCACTAACTGCTGCCGGTCGCTGTAGTGGGCATATGCCAGGGCGCCAATCAATACGAACGCCGCCACCAGAGTGATGGGGATCCATCGCGGCGTGCCGGAAACTTCTACTCTGGGTTCTTCGGCTGGAATGGGAGGTCCAGGTGTGATGCTCATAAATTCTCCTTATAACGGCGCCATGAATGCCTGATAACGCGATTATGGCCGACTGGGTGTAACAATGTCCATGCCGCGTCTGCCCTCGTGGCCCTTTCCCGCGCGTCTCGGCCAGCTTGCCTCCACCGTCGTGTAAAGCCCCCCCCGGGGCGTAAATTCTCCATGCACGCGGCACCATGCCGGATGCGTGGCCGCTACTACATCCCGTAATATGCGGTTCACCGCGTTTTCGTAAAAAATTCCAATCTTTCGGTAGGCCAGTAAATAGAGTTTTAGCGCCTTCAGTTCCAGACAAACCTTTCGAGGCTCGTAATGAATCGTGAGCGTTCCGAAATCGGGCAGTCCTGTTTTCGGGCACACCGAAGTGTATTCCGGAAACCGGATGGCGATCTCGTAGCCGGGAAAATGGTTGGGCCAGGTTTCCAGCTCTGGAAGGCGAGCATCGATCCCAGCGCGCGCGTGCGCGTCAGTATAATCAGCCATGATTTCCTCCGCTGACATTTTATATCTTGAAGGCGAGTATGTCTTACAGTGTCCGCAAGCGAAGCGGCTGTATGACGTGCTAAACGGAATTTTTCATGATGCTTCCGCGACGTGATTATTCTTCGAGGTTGCTGGAACCGCCGGGCGAACACCAGAGAAATAGCTAAAGCCAGACATATACAACATATAGTGGTGGAATAGTGCGTGAAACGGCAAATGCGGTTTGTACCCCTCTAGCATTAAGTCCTGCCATACAGAAGGGCCGTGCGAAGGGAGCGCTGATTTGTGCTGTCTTCGGAAGTGCGTGGATGTTATGGGCTGCCGTGTTCGCTCCAACGGGAAGGACCGCTTCCTTGATATTCGTTGCACTCGTGACTGTTCCATTAAGCGGACGGGCGGTATTGCGGGTGCGAGCAGTCCGGCATTATAAGGAGACCGCTGAAGATCGCCGGCGATGGGCGACCATCGCGCCACTGTACTGGATCAACACGGTTGCCGAATGGCTGTTGGCGGCCGGCGTGGTGTTCGCATTGGCCCACTTTCGCCGTTACTCGCTAATCCCTCAATTCCTGGGAGTTATAATCGGATTGCATTTTCTCGCTTTGGCGAAAATTTTAAGAGAGCCTCGTTATTACATTATGGGAACGGCCATGATTTTGTTGGTCATCGCGACGCTCCTTATCCCTGAGGGCAGTGTTCGCAACGTAATGGCGTGCGCGGGGATCGGTCTCCCGCTGTGGATCACAGCCGTGGTGATACTGATGCAATATCGAGGGTTGGACCGAGCGCAGTGAAGCCAGGCGACCCGCTTCAGCGAAGACAACGCGGAATTGCCACTTAGATACTATGGAGGCAATGTCGCGGCAATTCCCTGCCCATCCGTTCTTGTAGCGCATGACCAACCAGCGTAAGGCATACTGTTGTATGCCGCGTCCCATTGGGATTATTTTGAGGCTTCCGTCTGGCCTCTTATTTCGGGTGACTGCTGAAATGCGCGCCGTAGAGAAAAAAATACCAAGAGGAAATTCCCGGCCGTGATTTGTCCCCATTGCGAGTCTCATTCCTGCACACGATCTCGCCGGCGAGGCGCGAGTGATGCCTTACATGACTGGTTTGGCTTTCGTCCATGGCGCTGCATGGACTGCGAAACCCGCTTTCACGCCGACGTCATTGCCGTGCGGCATGTAATATTCGCGCATTGCCCCCGCTGCGGTAACCTTAGGCTGGAATCCGTTATTCGCAAGACCGTGGACCGCGGCAGTTTCCGGCGGATGAAAAGCTGTCTCGGATTTCCCGCTTACCGTTGCGAGCCTTGCCGATACCGTTTTTTCTCGCTGCGGATTCGTAGCAATCGTTCGTCCGCTTTGGATGAGCCTAGCTCGCCCGGCGTAGCGGATGGGCGAGATGGCGCCTGCGTTGACGAGAACGCGCGGCGAGCAGTATAATAGTTTTTTCTCCCTAGCACTCAGGAGGCTTTATGTACGCAGTCATCCGCTCGGGCGGAAAGCAATATCGTGTCTCTCCGGGTGAGACCATTCGGGTGGACAAGCTGCCCGGCAAGACCGGCAGCGAAGTGAAGTTTGACCAGATCTTATCGGTCCACACCGATGAGAAAAAGTTTGTGTCCGGCAAGAATGCGAGTGGCGCTACCGTGACCGGTAAGATTGTCTCGCACGACCGATATCCCAAGATTAAAGTCATTAAATTTAAGACTGGCGGGCAGTATAAAATCACACGCGGCCACCGGCAGGATTTTACTTCTGTCCAGGTGAGCGGCATTGAGATCGGATAAAAGCCATGGCGCATAAAAAGGGCGGCGGTTCATCAGTTAACGGACGTGATTCTCACGGGCAGCGGCTCGGCTGCAAGCGGTTTGGCGGCCAGTTTGTGAACGGCGGCAGCATTTTGATTCGGCAGCGCGGTACGCCGATCAAGGCCGGCCTTAATGTGGGCCGTGGAAAGGACGACACGCTGTTTGCGATGATTACCGGCGTGGTTCATTTCGAAGACAAGGGCGGCCACGGGCGGTATATCAGCGTGCTTCCCGTGGAAGCCGCGACAACTGCCGCGAACTGAGCGGCGGGGTTTCCTAACAACCTGAGCGGTAGCCAAGCGGTATTGTGACTTTCCTGCATGCCAAAGAAGACGGCTCCTTTTGTCTTTGCCTGATTTGTCCCG
This sequence comes from Acidobacteriota bacterium, assembly GCA_003133505.1. Taxonomy (GTDB): domain Bacteria; phylum Acidobacteriota; class Terriglobia; order Acidiferrales; family UBA7541; genus PALSA-278. The sequence continues at coordinate 215 of PKXT01000187.1, read as the reverse complement.
TTAAATTCTTCGTGAAATTCTCCCATTATCGTGTTTGTTGACGAAGCCAAAATCTCGGTGAAGGGCGGGGATGGCGGAAACGGCTGCATGGCGTTTCGCAGGGAGAAGTATGTCCCGCGAGGCGGCCCATCGGGTGGCGACGGCGGCAATGGCGGGGATGTCTATCTCGAAGCGAACCCGAACGACAACACACTTCTCCGCTACCGCTACAATCG
>PKXT01000063.1:12625-13776 GCA_003133505.1 Acidobacteriota bacterium | reverse complement strand
AAGCCGCCGCGCGGACCGCGCAAAGTCTTGTGCGTAGTTGTGGTCACATAGTCGGCATGAGGCACGGGGCTGGGATGGACGCCCGCGGCGACCAATCCCGCGATGTGGGCCATGTCCACAAAGAGCAGCGCTCCCGCCGCGCGCGCAATTCCGCCCATCCGCGCGAAGTCAATCACCCGCGCATACGCGCTTGCGCCCGCCACAATCATTTTCGGTTTGTGCTCGCTGGCCAGCCGCTCCACCTCCTCGTAATCCAGCAGCTCGCTTTCCTGCTTCACACCGTAGGGAATGAATTTATACATCTTTCCTGAAAAATTGAGCGGATGTCCGTGAGTGAGATGCCCTCCGTGCGCCAAATTCATTCCCAGGACAATATCGCCGGGCTGCAGCGCGGTAAGGTACACGGCTATGTTGGCTTGCGTTCCAGAATGGGGCTGTACGTTGGCGTGTTCCGCGCGGAAAATTTCCTTCGCGCGCGCGATAGCCAGCCGCTCGACTGTGTCCACATTCTCGCAGCCGCCGTAATAACGCTTTCCGGGATAGCCTTCCGCGTATTTATTGGTGAAGACCGAGCCCATGGCTTCCATCACCGCTTCCGACACCATGTTTTCCGAGGCGATTAGCTCCAGCCCGGTTTCCTGGCGGCGAACTTCCGCACGCAATGCCGCCGCCACTTCGGGATCGGCCTCCGCCAGAGGCCGGCCCATACGCCGCGATTCTTCGGTGTCCATTTGTTTCTCCCTAATGTTTCTTCAGCGGTTCCAATTCGGCGCTCGGTTGCTCTGCCGTCATGTCCGCCAGCTTCCGCCTCAGCCGGCGCGCTTCGCGTCCATGGCCGTGATCTCGTCAATACGCCGCTGGTGGCGCCCACCCGCAAAGCGCGCTTCGAGGAACGCCTGCAGGACTTCCCAGGCTTCCGCATCGGCCAGCAATCGTCCGCCCATCGTCACTACGTTCGCGTCGTTATGTTCGTGGGCCAGTCGCGCCGTCTCTACGTCGTGAACGACGGCCGCGCGAATGCCCGCCACTTTATTGGCCGCAATACCCATGCCAATTCCCGTTCCGCATACCAGCACGCCCATATCGCTTTGATCCGCCGCCACATTTTCTCCCACCGCTCGCGCAAAATCGGGATAATCCACCGAATCGGT
>PKXT01000063.1:0-12605 GCA_003133505.1 Acidobacteriota bacterium | reverse complement strand
GCGGAAATCCGGCGTGATCCGCGCCCAGCGCGATGCGGGCCTTCGCGGAGTTTAGCTCTGGAGTGGTGAAACTATCAGCCATTGGCGGAACGCTGCGATTCTATCCAACGCTCGCCGCCTTTGCAATGAAGGCGTGCCACTGAATTTTGCATAACCTCTATGCTTCGCGCGGATCAGCCGGCCGGGTAATCCGTCGCATCTTGTACGGCGTAGCCCTTGTCCCCCAAAAAAAAATGCGCCCCGGCTGTACCAAAGCGCATCTTTCTGTCGAACTCTCGACCCAAATGCCGCCCGAATAGCAGACAGCATCGTGGGATATTCCCGTCCGTAAGGATCAGGGCGACTTCTAGTTTCCAATCACAAACATATCGCCGTCATTTTCAGCGTAGATCTTGCCGTCCAGTCCAATCGCCACGGGAGTATACGCCGCGCCGATGGCTAATTGCAGGAACAGGTTTCCTTTCAATGTTCCATCCTGGTTAAGCACATAAACGTTGCCATCTTCACTGTTGGCGTACACCGTGCCATTCTTATCAACCGCCGGTGCATTCACGCACCATTCGTAGCCGTCAGGATGGTCCTTATCTATTGTTGTGTTCTGATACTGCCATTCGGGAATCAGGTCCGCGCTCAATTGAGTGATGAAATATGGCCCGTTAGTGATGTAANNGATTGTCCTTGGTGATAATGGAATAGGTACTGCCATGGGCGTAAACTGCGGGCGTGGAATCCCACCCGAAATTGTACGAGGTCACATAGGCTCCGGAGGAGCCAAACTTATTCAGAAACCCCCGGCCTCCGTCCCCTCCGAGCGCTCCAAATAGCACGCTGCCATCCGGCGCCACCACCGGCGTGGATGACGCGTCGTCGGTGATATATCCCCAGTTATTCTTCGTTCCCAATTTTTGCATCTGGGTTTGCCACTTGGGCGTCAGGTTCGCGTTAGCGGCCACCAGGAAGCTGTAAAGAGGGAACAAGTGTCCACGGCTCACGGTATAAATCGTTTGTCCGTCGGCTGATACCGCTGGCCCAATGTTAATTCCCGGCCGTTGCGATCCGCATGGAAGTGAGCCGCACATCGTCGACGCGTTCGGCACCAGCGTTTGGTAACTCACCATGTTCGTGACCCCAGCCGAAGTAATCTGCACCAGCCACGCTCCCAGCACGTCATTGGTCCATGGATTCACGGTTAGTTCGAGGGTAATTGCGTTGTAGTAGATGTTGCCTTTTGCGTCGGCTGTTAGCGGTCCCGATACGAAAGTGTTCGACATCGTCCCAAAGGGCGCGTATTGCGCCACCATCGTCCCGTCGGATTCGTTCAGCTTATAGACTGATCCTGAAGCGCCCGGTACGAAAACGAAACCATTCGACAGCGCCGCATGAAATACCGGTTCCCAACCAGCCAAGCCCGCATTTCCGCCGTTCGGTTCGGGCTTCCAGTCGCTGGGAAAATTCCAGCGCAGACGCAACTGCCCGCCGTTAAGCGCAAGCGCCTTTTCATTCCACACCTGTGTCTCCCACGCGTCGGGCCCGCAGGGGAATGGAACGCCCGAGCCGGGGGGCTGGCAAGAAACGTAATGTCCCGATTTGCTTTCAATAAAAATCATATGTCCGTCCACTAACGGCGCCTGGTAGTGGGCCAGTAGTTCGCCGTGTTCTTCGGCCTGCTCTTGTGTCACGAAGGGATCATAGGTTGCCTCCGCAAGTTTTTCAGTGGGGCTTTGTCCGATGGCGGGGCTCATTCCCGTATGTTGAGCTGTGCTCGCCCACTGTGCCCAATCGGCGGAGTGCTGCGCCAATGCGGGCGTGGCAATGCCCACCCGCCAAGCAAAAGCCAGCGCTCCACAGGCGCACAGCGCCAGAATTCCCAGCCTTCGTAGACTCATGTCATTCCTCCTGCCGCATTCGTGCCGTTTGTGGCGTTAGTAGCATGCGGCGGCTACGGAGTTTATCATTAGTTCGCGGCGTCGTTGTCTTTCGACAGGGGGACTGGCCGCTAAAGCCGGGCAAATGGGCTGTTTCCTCCCTTGGAACCATTTGCGGCTCGGCGAATCCAACCAAGTGGTGATATTATCTTCATCGCATGGCTTCGCTGAAGAACGGGCGGGGTACTAACTCAGATTCTAATAAAAGGGAGAATTTAAAATGAAAACACTAGCGGTATTAGCACTAGCAGCGGCATTTTGCTTGCCGGCAATGGCTCAATCCTCGGGCGATTCAATGGCCCAGTCTGGAAGCATGAAGACCAAGACCACGTCAATGATTGGGTGCGTTTCCGGGAGCGACGGCAAGTATATGGTTATGACCTCGGCGCACCCGAATGGCGTTCAGCTAATGACGTCCGATGACTTAAAGGGCCACGTTGGCCACAAGATGAAGTTTACCGGCACAATGTCAAGCGACATGATGTCCATGAACGTCACCAGCATGAAAATGATGTCCACCAAGTGCAGCATGCCCATGGCCAAATCAGCGCCCATGAGCCAGTAGTATTTTTCACCCGGGAAATTTTCGGGGGCCGGCGCCCCGCTCTTTAGTCTGAAATTTCAAGACAAAAGGCGGGGCTGGCCGTTTTAATCGCGTGCGGTGCTATTCTTCAACTTGTTCAGGTTAAGGAATTTGCTCTCGGCGACGATCCCGATGCGGCGTTCCCTTTTTTGTCTCCGCAAGCCAGCATCTCTCTAGTCCCTCTCCTGGAGACCAAGTTTCGGATATCAATTAGTTTCAATATTGAGTGGCGTGCAGCGTAAGAATCGGGCCGCAACTCCTGGACACATTGGCCGCACCCAAGCTTACCCTGCTTTTCGCCTGCGCCAATCCGCCATCGCGACATTTCCCGCGGCCAGTAGTTCCAGAGAAGTGGGTTCCGTAGAACCCAGGGTGCCCGGATCCGAAGCGAAATCCGAGTCAGAAACGATTTCCCCCTTGCGGCCCGCTTGAATGGGTTGGTTGGGCGCGGTTTCGTATGCCCAACCGGCTAGTTGGGCATTGCCTTCGCTGGTGCTGCGGAATCCAATCCACCCGTAATGGGTCTCGCCGTTGATCTGGAACCGCACTCCCAGATATCTATTGGTGATGTCCAAAAAACTCCCGAAGCTGTAGTTACTGGGTGCAAACTTAGGTAATTCCGCAAAATTACATAGTTGCATCAACCCTTTGTCCGAGAAGTTTGCAGTACTTCCTATTCGCGCCCCTTTTCTGAGCGCTGCCCCAAAGCGACCATAATTGTTATTGAGTCCCACAATGCCGTCCGAGCCGGCGGAGCCCTTCACGTTTAGGGATGACTTAAAGACTGAAATACCGTTGCCGCTATATCCCACGCATCAAGCGAATATTGCGGGGGATGGCAGGCTGGGTTAAAGGTTAGTTCCCCAGGAGCCCGAAGGCTGCAACGCTATTCGTGGTGCCCACATACACCTTTCCGTTAACAATCGTTGGTGTGCCGAAATGGCTTGCCGAGCCGAACTGATCCCGCGAGCCAGCCTGATTGCTGTTGTATAACTCAACCGCCAAGTTGGTGGCATTATATGCATGCAAGACCGAAGTGCTGGTGTGTTCAATGGCCCAAACAATGGCGTCGTTCTTACCGTTGGCGGAAACGCTCGGCGTTGTTCCGGGGTAAGTAAAACTGGTAGGGCTCTGTGAGGCCGGAGTGGTCGAAAGTTTAGCTTGAGAGAATATGAACTGCAGAAGATTGGCTTGGGTTGGCCCGAAATAAAGGCTTCCATTAAAGTAGGCCGGCATTGACCAGTCTCCTCCTGGAAGGGCCCCGTCAATCTCCTGGTAAATGGCATTATCGTTGTTGGGATTAAATTTCCCCATGTTCATGCGGTCCACGATGTAGATGTTGCTGTCCTTGCCGGCGCCCACCGCGAGGGCCTGTGTCGCGCCGCCCGAATCCTTCATTGGCGGCAACAACAGCGCGCCGCCTGATCCAAAATCTTCATCGGCGTTCGATTCTTGCACGGTATTTGACATGGTGAAATAGTCGGCGACCTTCAGATTGGCACCCTGCGTGGCAATCCTGACGAATGCGTTCCCGAAATCTCCCCTGGATGGAAAACCCTTCGCATTGAGGGTGGTATCGAAAGTGCCATTGGCATCCAAAAGAAAAATGTTGCTAGAAGTTGCCGCCATTCCAGCCCCAGCTTGCCAGATAGCGCCTTCGCTGCCATTGGGCGTCAAATTCAGGACGCTGATCTGTGCCAGCGTGCTTTCGTTGTAACCCATCACCCATCCGGTATAAGGCTGCTGATCGCAGTGCGAAGTCCATCCCAGATAAACCACATGATTCAACAGCAGTAACCCCTGCCTCTCGGCATACTGCTTGGGATCGAAGACCACCGAACCACTCCGGCTATTGCCCCCGGCTCCAGGGTAGGTTGCTTGGATAACAGTGGGTCCGCCAAACTCCTCCGCGCCGGTTGTGAGATCCAAAGCATGAATTCGCTGAATGTAGTTCCCGGACTTCGTGCTCATGGCCACCACATAAATTGTCCCGTTGGCTCCACTGGTTAGGTCAATTACCGGCGTCGAAGTGATGCCGATCTGGGGCGATATCTGTCCGCACCCAAAATCACCCGACGGAGTTTCTCCCGCTTCCAGCGCGCTCACTTGCCATAATTGCGTGCCGGTATCGGCATCAATGGCATACACGCTGTCATTTTCCGTAACCGTGTAAAGCACGTTATGGGCCGTCCCACCAATTGTTATATTCGGCAAATAGAGTGGCTGGGCGTCAATTACGCCGTCCACGGGAAAGTTGAAAAGCTTGCCGAAACCGGACGAATTCACGTTTGTCGGGGTAAGCGTGGTCTCCTGCAGGTTAGCACCGTCTCTGCTGTTTTCATTGTGATAGGTCGTAACGCTCGCGGTGGATGGCGCCGGCGCATCCGTTGCCACGCTAACGGTAACCAGTCCGAGGCATAGAATTCCCAGCGCCAAACCTCGCGACCATATAAAAGCGGGCTTTTCGCGTGCCAAATTGGCGGAGCTGCTGACTTGCTGATCTTCCAGTTTCTTTGAACCTGCGCGGCGGGTTTCAAAAGGCATCATTAGAGGGCTCCTGTGGAAATCACTTTGTTCGCAATTTTCAGACGAGAATTGCGGTCTCCAGCCACGATACACCTCCTGACCTGCCGGGGAATACCTCAAATACACTATGTGCTTTCTCGGCCACGGCCCGCGCTCCCGCAGCCAAGAAGCAATTTCGACTACTCCCGCTCGTTTTCGCCCCAAGTAATCACATCTATCCGGAGCACTGCGAAGAATTCGACTTCGGGCGGCACTATAATTGACTTCATTCCAGTCCTACCCTACTCTTAAAAATCCCGCGGGATGTATCCTCCGCGTGGGAAAATCATCTATGTCCGACCAAAAACTGCCTACGCGTTCCGAGGATTTTTCGGAATGGTACAACCAACTCGTCATCCGCGCCGAGTTGGCCGATTACGCACCCGTGCGCGGTTGCATGATTGTCCGCCCCTATGGCTGGGCGCTCTGGGAAAACATCACGGCCGCGCTCGACAAGCGTTTCAAGGCCACCGGCCACGTGAACGCCGCCTTTCCTCTGCTGATTCCGCGCAGCTTTATTGACAAGGAAAAATCCCACGTCGAAGGGTTTTCGCCCGAACTTGCAGTGGTCACCATCGGTGGCGGCGAAGAGCTGGAAGAGCCGCTGGTCATTCGCCCCACGTCTGAAACGATCATCGGCTACGCTTACGCAAAATGGATTCAGTCCTGGCGCGACTTGCCCGTGTTAATTAATCAATGGAACAGTGTCGTCCGCTGGGAGCTTCGCACCAAGCTTTTCCTGCGCACCCTGGAATTTTTCTGGCAGGAGGGCCATACCGCTCACGCCACGAATGATGAAGCCGAAGGCGAAACGCGCCAGATGCTCGACATCTATACCGATTTCGCGGTGAACGAAGCCGCCGTTCCCGTCATTCCGGGGCGCAAATCCGATTCCGAGCGATTTGCCGGCGCCGAGCGCACTTACTCCATTGAAGCCATGATGGGCGATGGGAAAGCGCTTCAGGCGGGCACTTCGCACAATTTGGGACAAAATTTCGCGAAGGCTTTTGAAATCCGCTATCTCGACAAGAATGGCGAATTGCAGCATTGCTGGACCACTTCGTGGGGCCTGTCCACGCGCTTTATCGGCGCCATCATCATGGTGCATGGCGATGATCAGGGATTAATACTGCCGCCGCGTCTCGCGCCGTTTCAGTTAGTAATCATCCCCATTTACAAGACCGAGGACGAAAAATCCGGCGTTATGGAAGTCGCGACGCGGATTCGCTCTGAGCTGATCGCCGCTGACATTCGCGTGAAAGTGGATGAGCGCGAAGGTTACAGCCCCGGCTTCAAATTTAACGACTGGGAAATGCGCGGCGTCCCTCTGCGCATGGAACTGGGTCCCAAGGACGTCGCCAAGGACAGTGTGGTGTTTGCACGTCGCGACCGCCCTGGCAAGGAGGGCAAGTCGTTCGTCTCGCAGCAGGGAATTGCTGCCACCGTGGCCGATATGCTGCGCGAAATACAGAAGTCGCTTTTCGATCGCGCACTGGCCTTTCGCGAAGCTAACACCCAGCACCCCGAGAATTACGCCGCATTCAAGACCGCCGTCGAGAAAGGCTTCGCGCGCAGCTATTGGTGCGGCAGGGCTGAATGCGAGGCAAGAATCAAGGAGGAGACCAAAGCGACCGCCCGTTGTATTCCACTGGAACAATCCGGCGGGCCCGGAAAGTGCATTCTCTGCGGTGAACCTGCTGCCGACCAAGCCATCTTTGCCAAAGCGTATTAGTTCCCCCATTGCGGTTAAGTTTGGGTCCAACACTAATCATGTTTGCAGACGGGATGCCGCGTCCGTAGGTGGTCGCGGAGTCCCCCAAAAGCATCTAAACTAGGGAACGTGCCACTTTCCCACTCAGCCAGACCCGGCCAGTCAGGTTCTGCCCGCCAGCCAAAACAGCACTCCTCACGTGTGCATGTTCATGCCTTTCTTCGCAGCCGCTCAGGACGATTTGCAGCGATTGCCGTGTTGGCTATGCTGGGTCTGGTCGCGTGCGTCTTCGCCTATTACGACGTTCACTTTGGGCGCATGATTCAACAGCGCCTTTCCGGCGCGGTTTTTGAAAATACGTCCGAGGTGTATTCCGCTCCCGACGAAATCGCCAAAGGCGAAAACCTGCGCCGCGCGGAATTGACTGACCGCCTTCTCCGCGCGGGCTATTCCAATACGACCGCCGATGGGCCCATGGGCTGGTTCCGAGCTGGCCACGACTGGATGGAGATCCATCCCGGCCCTGACTCATATTTTCATGGTGGAAATGCGATTCGGGTTCAGTTTGGGGAGGATTCGATTGATGGCATCACCATGTTGGCCGATAGCTCGTCGGTAGATTCGGTGGAAATTGAGCCGCTGCTTCTTACTAACCTATTTAACAGTTCCCGGGAAAAGCGCCGGGTTCTCGCGTACGGCGAGCTTCCCAAGATGCTGGTAGATGCCGTACTCAGCGTGGAAGACAAGCGCTTTTTTGAGCATCCCGGATTCGATTTCGTCCGCGTTTTTGGCGCGGCTTGGGCCGATATTCACCATGGTGTGCGCGCCCAGGGAGCCAGTACGATTGACATGCAGGTGGCTCGCAGCTTCTTTTTCACCAATCAGCGCACCTGGAGCCGCAAGGTATCCGAAACGCTGATGGCTCTGGAGCTGGAGCGGCGTTTCAGCAAGCAGCAAATCCTCGAGCTTTACGCCAATGAAGTCTATCTGGGCAATCGCGGCAGTTTCGCCATGCGCGGCTTTGGCGAAGCGGCTCAGGCTTATTTTGGCAAGGACGTTCGCGACCTCAACTTGGCGCAGTGCGCCTTTCTTGCGGGAATTATTCACTCGCCTAACCGCTATTCCGCAGCGGAGCGCCATCCGCAACGTGCGGATGAAGCGCGGGATCGCGGCCTGAATGCAATGGTGGAAAATGGAGTCGTCAACCGCGCGCAAGCGGCAGCCGCCCGCACCGAGCCTCTGCATTTCGTGGTTGGAACGGATGCCGGCACCGCTCCTTATTTTGTGGATATGGTGCGCGACAAGTTGCTGGAAGATTTTTCGGAATCCGATCTCACCACCCAAAGTTATCGCATCTATACGACGCTCGATCCCGAACTGCAACGCGCCGCGCAGATTGCGGTTGCCCAAGGCGCGAAAAACGTGGACACATTGCTCGCCTCGAAATATGAGCATTGGCGTAAGAACGGCGGAGCGGTCCCACAAGTTCAGGCTGGCCTCGTGGCGCTCGATCCGCAAACCGGTGAAATTCGCGCGCTGGTCGGCGGGCGCGACTACGGTGAGAGCCAGTTGAATCATATCCTGGCCCATCGCCAACCGGGATCATCGTTCAAGCCTTTTGTCTATGCGGCCGCGTTTAATACCGCCTTGGGAGATCAGCAGCCAGTAGTGACTCCCGTAACAATGCTGGACGACGAGCCCACCACGTTTACCTTCGATGGCAAGGAATATACGCCAAATAATTATGGCGAGGAATTTTATGGAAACGTCACTGCGCGCGACGCCCTCACCCATTCGCTTAACGTTGCCACGGTGAAGCTGGCTGAGATGATTGGCTATGGCCGTGTGGCGCAAATGGCCAAGCAGATGCGGCTTGGTCCCCACATTCTGCCGACTCCGGCTGTGGCATTGGGCGCGTATGAAATGACGCCACTCGAGGTGGCGGCGGGTTACACGGCGTTCGCCTCCGCAGGTGTGCGTGCCGAGCCGCTGTTCATTACGCAAGTGGCCAATACGCAGGGCGACGTGCTGCAGAAAACGGATGTGCAGCGAAGTCAGGTGCTCGATCCGCGCGTGGCGTATCTGGTCACCAGCTTGATGGAAGACGTGCTGAATCGTGGTACCGGCGGTTCGGTGCGCCGCCTGGGTTTCACCGCGCCTGCGGCGGGCAAGACAGGGACCTCCCGCGACGGCTGGTTCGCCGGATTTACCTCTAATCTGGTCTGCGTGGTCTGGATTGGGTTCGACGACAATCGCGACCTGGGATTGGCTGGAGGGGTGGCTGCCGCGCCATTGTGGGCCGATTTCATGAAGCTGGCGATATTGCTGCCGCGCTATCGTAATCCTCAGCGGTTTGCCATGCCATCGGGAATTGTTCAGGTATCCATTGATCCGGAGTCGGGTCTGCTGACTATGCCGGGCTGTCCCAATCCCCGTAACGAGGTCTTTATTGCGGGGACTGAACCCACAGAATATTGCGGTGTACACGGAGGCGCGCCGCCGGAAAACGCAGCCGTCGGCGTAAAACCAAGGAGTGGCGTGGGGACGCCGCCCGCCATCGAGGGTAGGGCCTCCGCACCGCCTCTGCCGAGCGAACCAGCCGTCCCAGGACAGCCGGGTGAGACTCCCGCGGAAAGCGCAAAGAAAAAAGGTATCTTTCAGAAGTTTTTTGGTATCTTTGGAGGCAGTAAAAGAGCGCCCGAACCAGCTCCACCGCCGCAGCCAAATCCCTAGGCGCGGCAAAGGAGAGCGGCGATGAACTGGAAACAATGCATCCCGATTCTGATGTTGAGTGTCTCGGCGCTCGTCGCCGCCGCGCAACAGGCCCCCGCTTCTAATCCGGCCTCATTTCCCACGGAAGCCACCCACAATGGCGGCGCCGCGCCCGCGGCTAAACCCGCTCTTACTTCGCGCCAGATTGCCGAGATGCGCGCGCAAATCATGATGGCGCGAAAAATGTACGGCGGCGCGATCATCATTTATGGGAATCTGCTGAAGCAGTATCCGAAAGATGCGGGACTATTGAACCAGATGGGGATTGCCTATCAGGAATTGGGCGACGATCGCGACGCAGGACACTATTACAAGAAGGCCATTCACGCCGACCATCATTTTGCCAGTCCGCTCAACAATCTTGGTACCGTCGAATATGAGCAGAAACGGTTCGCCCAGGCGGTGAAACTTTATACCAAAGCACTGATCGAACGCGGCGACGCCTCAGCGGTTTACTGCAATCTTGGTTATGCCTATTTCGCGCAAAAACTGTTTCCCAACGCCATGCACGCCTTTAATCAAGCCCTGGCGCTGGATCCGCATGCCTTTGAGCACCGCGGCGGCGAAGGCTCTCTGGTGCAGCAGCGCTCAGTGACGGACCCGGGAACGTTTTATTTTTATGTTGCCAAAGCCTATGCGGGTGTTGGCGACGTGGAACATTGCACCCACTATCTCAAGCTGGCTCGTGACGAAGGCTATGCGCAATTCGCCGGCGCGCAAACCGATCCCGCGTTTGCCGCAATGGCCAAGGATCCCCAGTTCAAGCTGCTCTTCGTTCCCGAGAAGCCCGTGGTCGAATCCCGCTAAGACCTGCATGTGAACCCTTCTAGCTTCCCGGCCAACCAGCCTTGAGATTCCGAACGGAGAGCATCATTGTGCTGCTATAATGCAGGGCAATGGCGCTGCGGACATCTTGTTGCTTATGGCTGGNNTCGGCGTCGGCCCAAAATCCGACTCCTCCTGCTTCCGCGAAGGGTGATCTTCCGGTAGCATTGGTCACTCCGCAGGACCCTCCTCTTACGGCACCCCCGGTGTTGCCCGTACTTGAATTAAACGTTCACAGCGAAATTGAGCCGGTTCTCGCGGAATACCTTACCCAGGCGATTGATGCCGCAAACCCTGCGCAATATAGCCTGATTGTGATCACCATGGATACACCGGGCGGGTTGGACACGTCCATGCGTGCGATTATTCAGAGCATTGAGCATTCGCGCGTGCCGGTCGTGACGTTTGTGTATCCATCCGGTTCGCGGGCGGCATCCGCGGGATTTTTCATTTTGCTTTCGGCGGACGTGGCAGCCATGGCTCCGGGAACAGACACGGGCGCTGCTTCGCCGCTGATCGAAATTGGCGGTTCACCTGTTCAGATAGACGACACGCTGCGCCACAAGATTGTCAACGAAGCCGCGGCCTACCTCCGCAGCATCACCACCAAACGCGGGCGCAATCCCGATCTGGCCGAACAGGCGGTGACCAAAGCCACCGCGTTTACCGACGGCGAAGCTGTCAGTGGAAAGCTGGTGGAGTTGAGCGCGCAATCACCAGAAGACTTGGTGGGCAAACTCGATGGCCGTACGATCACGCGCTTCGATGGTTCGACCACCACGCTCCATCTGGCGGGCGCGAGGATTGAGATGCGTCAGATGACCGGCCGGCAGCAGTTTCTTTCACGCATCGTGCAGCCGGATGTTTTCTTTGTGTTGCTTATCATTGGGATTCTGGGCATCTATGTGGAGTTCACCCATCCGGGGATGTTTGCGCCGGGCGTGCTGGGCGGCATCGCTCTGGTATTGGCGCTTTTCGCCATGCATTTACTGCCGGTGAATCTCACTGGCCTCATCCTGATCCTGTTATCGCTCATACTGTTTGTAATGGAAGCAAAATTTCCCACCCATGGAGTGCTGGGAGTGGGTGGAGTGGTGGCCATGATACTGGGAGCGCTGATGTTGGTTCGTTCGCCGCTGACGGGCATGGGAGTGAGCCTGGGAACGGCCGTAGGGATTGCCTTGCCGGTGGCATTGATTATTATATTTTTGATGCGCCTGGTGCTGCGTTCACGGACTTGGAAACAGAGCACAGGGCGCGAGCAATTAATTGGCGAAATTGGCGACGTGTTGGAGCCTCTTCTGGTTGGCGGGCGCGGGATGATCCTGGTTCATGGCGAGCGTTGGCAGGCAGTTTCCAAACAAAATTTTCCTTTGGGAGCGCGCGTACGAGTCACTGGGGTATCAGGGCTCACCCTTTCTGTGGCGCCGGTGGATACGGATAACATCGTGGGCAAGGGAATCAGAGGCGTCCAATGGCCGGTATGATTTGTCTGTCAGGTTTGATGGGATTTACCATTGGGGTTTGTAAGAGAGGGAGATGCTGATGGATTTTTTTAATGTAGTGGGTCTGGGATGCGTACTGATTTTCCTGATCTGGTTTTTCAATTCGGTCTATGTGATTAAGGAATGGGAGCGCGGAGTGGTCTTGCGCCTGGGCAGGATGCTGCCAACGCCCAAGCCTGCTGGCCTGTGCATGGTTTTCTGGCCGATTGACAAGCTCACCCGCCTCTCGTTGCGGGTGGAAGCGCTGGATGTCCCCCCCCAGGACGTTATAACCAGAGATAATATTTCCGCTAAAGTAAACGCGGTATGTTATTTTCGCGTTGTAGATGCCAATCTTGCGCTGTCGCAAGTGCAAAATTACTTGTACGCCACGTCCCAGCTCGCCCAAACCAACCTTCGGAGCGTCGTCGGTCAGTTTGAGCTTGACGAAATCCTGGGCGAGCGCGAAAAGGTCAATGAGCGCCTGCAGCTTATTCTCGACCAGGATACTGAGCCGTGGGGTATTAAAGTCACCAAGGTTGAGGTCAAGCAGGTTGATATACCGGAGTCCATGCAGCGTGCCATCGCCAAGCAGGCCGAGGCGGAACGCGAACGCCGGGCAAAGATAATACACGCGGAGGGCGAATTGCAGGCCTCGTCGAAATTGGCCCAGGCAGCCACCATGTTGGAAACCGCGCCGGCTGCTATCCAGTTGCGCTACCTGCAAACGCTGACGGAAA
>PKXT01000163.1 GCA_003133505.1 Acidobacteriota bacterium | reverse complement strand
CGACAACACGGCTCGCCCTCTCATCAAGCGCAGCCAAGCCGCTCAGTGCCTCATCCAGAGCAATGAGGTCTACGCGGGGATCACGGGCCGGGGGAAGATTTTCATCGAATACCGTGTGAGGAGCCATTCCGCCCCGCTTCTGGTAATGACAGGAGCGGGCATAATCGGTGAGAATGCGCCGCATCAAGCGCGCGCAGACGGCATAGAAGTGGCCCCGATCCTCCCAATCAATCCCCCTTAGTCGTGCGAGGCGGACATAAACTTCATTAAGAAGGGCTGTATTTTGAAGAAGGTGGCCCGGTTTCTCGTGCGCCATGTAACGCTGTGCGGCGCGGTACAACTCGTGGTAGACCAATGGCGTCACCCGTCCCAGCGCCTGATCATCACCTTCATGCCACGCTCGAAGCAGGAGCGTAACTTCTTCTGGGGACGCCGTCCGCATAAGGGCCTGTAGCAACCTTACCGCACAGCTATCATAAGCCCCTGAGGGCGCTTAATTCTCGCGAAATTGGGGTGGCGGAACCAACGGTGCCAGGAACCCGTGCCCTGCCGGGGTTGTGGGGCTGAGAATATTTCTCAATTTCTTTCCGTTGCACTTCGGTTTTCGCCCTCATTTCTCGCTATACAATATGTAAGGGCATGTATGCACCCTGCTAAATTTAGACAATCAGGGCCTGAGAATTAAGGTCACCTGCAAAAGCCAAAAAGGCCTCGCGCGGGGTGCACTACACGCCCCCATCATAACCAAACCACAGGCGTTGGGACAGGGTGGAGCCAGATCTTCCCGCCCAGGGGCGGTGAGCCGCCATGATGGGGAAATCAAAAACCAAAGGAGAATCAACGAAATGAACAAAACAGCAAGGTTCTTACTGGCTGCGGTTTTCGCCGCCACCGCTCCAGGGGCTGTCTTTGCACAAAGCCACATCTGCGCTTATGTGAATGACAACCTCAGCGTCCCTGGAGGCGCTCCTAACACCGTGGACGGCTACAACGTCACCGGTACCACGGCCACCTATATCGCCCCCGTTGCAACCACAGGTGTAGCCACCGGCCACGGCACTTATTCTGGCGGTACCGCCGGAATGCGCGCCCGCAAGAACGATTTGTACATCGGGAGCGATGGCAGTAGAACCATCGGCCACCTGATCATCAACCCCAGCGACTGCTCGCTCACCTATGACAAGGACTATCACGATGGCGATACGTTGTCCCCGGACCTAGACGATCCATTTGCCATTTCGCCAAACGGCAAGTTCATGTATGTTTCCAACAATGGTACCTATCTAGCACACAAGACGTCCAACATTCAGTTAATTAAGATTGACGCCGATGGCTCCCTCAAGAAACCTGTGGCCCAGAATGTCGTGAACAGCTTCATCTTCGGTCTGGCCGTCTCATCTAATGGCAACCTGCTCGCCGCAAGCTTGCCCCAACTTGAAGAGGTCTGCCTCTACACAATNNACTGGGTTTCTCTCCGGGCTAACGTTTGATAAGGCCGCTGCATGTCTCTATCTTGGCGAAGGCTCTGCGACCGCAAACGAGGTTGCCTCCGCCCCCGTTTTCGGCACGAGCCTGGGCGCGTTCACCGATTTCATTAATCTCGGCGGCGGCACCATCACTGAGGCCGTGACCCTTAGCGCCAACGGTAAACTGCTCTATATTTCCGACAGCGCAAGTTCCCAAATTACCGCCGCACCGGTGGGGCCTAGTTGCGCGCTCTCGGCGGGCACAGTCTCAAGTTTCGGAATGGCCGGGAATGATTACCCGTCCCAGATCGCCGTTTCGGGCACAACTGTGTTCATCGTTGATAACAACTCCGACGATGGCTTTACCGTACCCACGCTGGGAATTTTCCGCGGTCGAAGCAACGGCGGGCTCCAGTCTCTTACTGGCGGCAATCCACTCCATCCGCTAACCACTGTCCAACTCGCAAGCCCCTTTTCTGTGGCTGTCGTGCCCGAGTCATCCAATTAACCCTCCTCGCCGCCCGGGTTTCCGGGCGCGAGCCATATCCTGCCCGGGATGGAGAGGCTCTATCCCGGCGATGATCGAGCTATCCCGCGCCCTCTTAGGAAGACGTAACGAAGCCTGGAAAATCATAAGGAGAATTTCTAGATGAAAAAGGTACTTTTCGCGCTTGTCATTGCGATTCTGGAGTTCAGCACGTCCAGCTTTGCACAGGTCCCAAAGAAGCACCTCTACTACGCTATAACGAACGACGATAATCCGGACGGGAACACGGCTACCGTATTTCAGTTCGACGGCTCAGCCATATCCGTGATCCAGACGCTACACACGGGTGGAAAGGGCCTGGGCGGCGGTTATTACTCGGAAAGTCGGGTTGCGATTGAAAACAGTGGCGAGTGCCTTTTCGTTTCCGACGCCGGATCCAACGACATCGCCGCCTTCGCAGAGACGTCCAATGATCCTCTGACCTTCAACCCGACCCCCAACATTGTCGTTGCGGGCAGCGGTTCTGAATCAGGGTTCGGCTTGGCCGCAACCCCGGACGGCAAGTTGCTATTTGCCAGTCTCGATGTGAGTGAGCAAATCGGTATTTTTGAAGTCGGTGCCGGATGCACGCTCACGAAACTCGGCGACATTACGGAGCATGATCGTATTGGTCCAATGTCCATGAGCAACGATGGCAAGGTGCTGATCGTTCCCGAACCGTACAACTCCGTCGTGGATGCCTTTTCAATTTCCAAGACACCGCCATATCTCTGGCCCCTTGGCGCCTCGATTAGCTTTAATTCCGTTTCGGGCTGTTCATCCGTGGGCTGCTACCCGGCAAGTCTCGACTTCAGCGCGGTGGAAAATGGCAAAGCCACTGTCGTCGAGGGCAACGCAACTCTCTCCGGCCCCTACTACTTCACCTATGAGCTCGATGAAAAGACGGGGCTTTCGCAATCAAGTTTCACGCTCAATGAGCTCACTGGCACCACCCTAGGGGACATCGAGAATCCGTGGTACAGCTCCGCAGCCCTCACCGGCAACGGCCTTATCTACTTCGGCGCGACTGGCGATGGGTTTGCAGCGGGTATATCGGCTAATAAGGTTACCGCGGGTGTCATCAATTCCGCGTCCGCCGGCTGGTACGGACTCCACAACTTTGGATTAGCCGGCAATATTCAAAGCACTGGGCGAGCAGCCACGCAAGGGAAAGAATACGTTTGGCAGACTGCGGTTGGCACGACCAACACCGTTTATATCTACAAATCAACTGGCACAGGTGCGATCATGCCATTCACCTCACTGGTGAATCCAAATGGCACCGGGACCAGCGTTTTCTCAATCACCTCTTACCCGAAGCGATAATTTCGGATTACGGGCAAGAATTCGGCTGTTTGCAATCTCTCGGATTCACGGGCCCACAATCACCTGATTTTGAGGCGGCCTAAAGCCTAGTTTTGGGCAAGCCGTTTGCTAGGGAATCCGAAAGGCTATTCAAAGCAACAATGCTTGGCGGCAGAAGCTGTCCACGGGAATGGAGTTCAGGGCCGAAACAACCTCTGAAAGGAAGAAGCGGACGACTGTCGCCTGAAAAGCGCCAACAATTGGACGTTGTGCCTACCAATAATTACATTTGCCCGTTAAGCGCTGCTCCGGAGGGCATGAAACCTCACAGAATTGGGACGGCTCTGCACCCGGAAGCATTGTCAGACCGGGGGTGTGGCCGACTGGAAGCTGCCGGCACACAGTTGTCCTCACCAGAACACCCAGAGCGCGGTTAAATCTCGGGGACGTTCACGCCGCTCGTCGTTCGTAGCGGTGATGAAGGCCNNTCCGCGCCAGAACACCAAGAGTGCGATTGATTGTCAGGAACGTTCAGGCTGCTCGTAGTTCGTAGCGGTGATGAAGGCCACCGACCTGAGGTAGTTCAATCACTGTACCGGCTTCTGTAGATTGAATCGCTCTTTGCTCTGGGGAATCTTTTGCCAGGGACAGATGGGTGCGCGAGTGTTGGTAATAATCGAAGTATGAGCGCAAGATGCGTCGCAGCGAGGACTCATTCAGCACAATCACATGGTCCAGACACTCCCGGCGGATCGATCCGATGAGTCTTTCAGCGTAGGCATTCTGCCAGGGTGATCTGGGGGCTGTCAGCGCCTCATGGATGTCCATTTGGCGCAGCTGCCGCCGAAAATCTTCTCCATAGACCCGGTCACGATCTCGGATCAGATACCGTGGAGCGGTGTCCCAGGGAAAGGCTTGGACAATTTGGCGAGCTGTCCATTCTGCAGTGGGGT
>PKXT01000301.1 GCA_003133505.1 Acidobacteriota bacterium | reverse complement strand
CCCAGAGGCGCGTATTGACCAGGAACGCGGTTCGCATGGCAGCGTAAGAGCCAACCGAACTTGCGTCGGGGTCGATGGCGGGGGTTTTCCCTGCACTTGAGGCGACTTCACTTTGCGCTTTGGCCCGGCAGCCCTCCAGGGTGCGGCGGGCCTCAGCGGTGCGGCCCAGTTGGAGATATGCGTATTCAAGCCAGTAATTATAGTGGCCGCACATTTTATCGGGTTGACCGGCCTTGCGACGCTGAGCGTCCACTACAGCGGTGGCCGCCTCGTTGGATTTCACGACGTCGTCCCACATTCCCAAGGCCAGGAAAATATGGGAAGTCATGTGCAAGGCGTGGCCGGCATTGGGCGCAATCGTGGAATAGATGCGCGCGGGGCGCAGACCCAACGGCGCATGAACGGGATCGTCATAGCAATGGATCAGGTAGTGCACAACTCCCGGATGCCGCGGATGGGCGGAAAAAACTTCCTCCAGAATGGCGGCGGCGCGCATGTAAGTGGCGAAATCCCTTCCATTTTCCGCGGCGCCGAGGATGGACAAGGCATAGAAAGCCGTGGCGTCCACATCATCGGGAAATTTCCGGTGCAAATCAGCCATTGCCGCTTCATATTTCTGATCGCGTTCGTCCTTGGTTCCATCACCATAAAGAATCTCGATGCTTTGCAGGTACAGTTTTTCGCGCTCGGTCGGAGCTTTGGCAATCCGATCGGCGGACGTGGATCCCAGCCGACTAAGGACTTCGCACGCGGCGGTGAGATCCTGCTGATGCCATACCGGATGATTTTTAGTCATGGCCTCGCCCCAGTAAGCCATGGCGAATCCCGGGTCGATTTGTTCGGCCTTTTTAAAATTTACCGCAGCATCGTTGTACTCAAAATCATGGAGTTGGGCCAGACCGAGGAGAAAAGCGGGCTGCGCGGCCTTGGCGCCGGAATTGGCGAAGGAAACCTCTCCAAAACCGGATTGGGCGAATAGCGGATGACCGTAGAGCGCCAACAGGAATCCGAATGACTTGAGAACGCGAGCTACATACTTCATGAACCGCTCCCATACAACGAAGACGACGTCGATCAGAAAACTTCCTAAAACATTACTTCATCCACCCGCGCGAGGGTATCCTTGAGGTGCTGCCGGTCGTAGCCGTAACCGATCCGCAGAAATCCTTCCATACCGAAATGCGCACCGGGAACAATCAGCACCCGTTTTTTCGCGCGAAGTTCTTCAGCAATTTCCTCTGATTTTCGACTGCCCGTATAGCCCACCCACGCAATCGCGCCCGCGCGCGGAGGAATGTGGCGCAGCGAGGTACCGTGTCCACGTATCCAATCCCGCAATGTTGGATAATTCTCGCGAAGAATTTGCCGCGTGCGCTCGAAAATTCGCTCACGTTGCTTTGGTGCCAGCGCGAACTCCGCCAATTTATGGCTCAGCATCGAAACGCCGATCGTAGTGTAATCCTTGGCGCTCCAGAATTGTTCGATTTGCCCCGCTGGGGCCACAATCCAACCCATGCGCAAGCCGGGCAGTCCATAGGCTTTGGACATCCCAGCGTTGCAGATGACACGCTCGCTTCGTCCCCAGAAGGTGGGGGTTAGATCCCCTTCCAGTTCCGCGCCGCAATAGACTTCGTCCGCCAGAATCCAGGCGCCGCATTGCGCGGCGATGTCGCAAATCCCTGTGATCATTTCCCCGCTTAAGACCGCGCCGGTGGGATTATTCGGATTGCAAACGGCGATGAGTTTGGTTCGAGGTGAAATCATCCGTCGGAATTCGTCCAAATCAGGAGCCCACCCTAATTCCTCGCGCAGCCATAGCGGATGCGCCGTCGCGCCACATGCTTCCGCCACGCCGGCGATCTGCATATAATTGGGTTGCAGGATGATGACCTCGTCACCGGGTGAAAGCAGATTCCAAGCCACCAGGAAATTGGCTTCCGCGCAGCCGCAGGTGACGAGCACGTTGGCGGTTTCGGCCCCCGGGTAGAGCGCGGCTATGCGAGCGCGTAGCGCCTCGCTGCCATCTGTTTGCGGATAGCCGAGCCGCGCGTCCATCAGACGTCCCAATTCTTGTTCGGGTTCGCTGGAATCCTGTAATAGCTCGCGCAGGGTGTAGGGCTTTACGCCGCTCTCGGAGACATTCAACTCGACAAAGTTCTCCCAGACTGATTGCCAGCGCTCCAGCTCAAAACGAGGAATTCGCATATATCGCCTCAGTTGCTNNCGGAATAGTAGCGGCGGGTTTGGAACCTGCTGCTCAAATGGAGAGCATCGCATGAATCCGTCACAAGGAAATGCCGCGGTAACTCCGGAACATTTGTTCCAGTCGTTGAACGCCTATCAACTTACCGCCGCCATGAAAGCCGCGATTGAGCTGGACGTCTTTACGGCGATTGGCGAAGGGGCCAATACAGCCGAATCCGCGGGCGCGCGCTGCAAGGTCAGTTCTCGGGGCATGCGCATCCTCTGCGACTATTTATGCGTAGCCGGTTTCCTGGCCAAGAACGGCGCACAATATTCCATGGCGGCTGATTCTGCGTTGTTCCTGGACCGCCGATCTCCGGCTTACATCGGTTCGGTTGCGCAGTTTATTGCAGCGCCCGCACTCGTCGCCCATTACAATGATTTTACCGAGACGGTCCGGCGCGGGCGACCAGCCACCGAGGGAACCACTTCGCCCGAGGATCCCATTTGGGTGGAATTTGCGCGAGCGATGGGCCCACTGCAACTCCTCTCCGCGAACCCGTTTGCCGAGCTGGCATGCGCCGGGATGAAGCCGCAAAAAGTGCTCGATATAGCAGCGGGGCATGGAGTTTTTGGGATTGCGGTGGCCAAGCTCCATCCTGAAGCGCAGATATTCGCTGCGGATTGGGCTCCGGTGCTGAAAGTTGCCGAGGAGACCGCCCGAAAAGCAGGAGTCCAAGGTCGCTATCACCTGTTGCCCGGCAGCGCGTTCGACGTGGATTTTGGCTGCGGCTATGACTTGGTCCTGATCACCAACTTCCTGCACCA
>PKXT01000264.1 GCA_003133505.1 Acidobacteriota bacterium | reverse complement strand
CAGGGGGAAGGCGTAACGGTAGTAACTGCCCGTGGCGTCCGAAGTTACCGAAACGGCCACGCACTGGTAGGATATTTTCCCGAGGGGGGCGTTGGCATGCTGGGTCAAAACCCAGCGTCCCGCCTGCTTGTCGTATTGCGCGAGGGGATCGCCATTATTATTGGATTCGCAAAGGCCACCGAAGCCCTGCCAAAGCGTGTTGCCCTTTTCGGGCCCCAGGATGATCGCGCCNNTGTTGATCCATTCAACAAATTGAGTGGGGCCGATGGCCCCATTGGTATCCGGAACCACCCATCCCGTGCCAATGGACAGGCCGTCGAACTGAACGCCTAATATCCCGCGAAATGGAGGGCCGGGAAAATCCTGCTGCACCGGGTCGGAAAACACCTCCGCCAATTTCGGCCCCACAGCAGCGAACCGGCGTGCATCGCCGTCTTGATCATCCTCATCTTCGGATCCCGTAGATGCGCCTTGCGCGGATTTCATGGCGCGGAGAGGGCGCGAAACGTCGTGCCTGATGCCTGAAAAAACGTGCGGGTGCGATGCAGTTTGGCTTTGCGAATAACCCGGAGAAGAAATACAACCAGCGAAGAGGAGCAATCCCAAGGCCAAAGAAATGGAAGACCTGTTACTGCGTGAATTCATGGCGCATTCCGTGTCTCTTAGTTAGAGAAGGACTGGTACTCAATAAATTACCACAGTTTGCAAAGCTGCCGCCGCGCTTGTGCGTAATCCCTGCCGCCCGGCGGCCGTGGGCAGCCGACGCCGATGCGACGAAAACCAATGGCGTGTGATTTAATTAACGCATGACGATCCAAAGAGCCGCTACCGTTCTGTTGTCATTTCTCGCAGCCGCTGGATTGGGCGGCGCTTCGCCACAACATAATCCGGTATCCGCCAAGCTAGCCGAAGCTGACCTGCCGGCCTCAGCCAGCATTACCGCGACCGGTGACGGTGTCTTGCTCGATTCCACCCAGCATATGGTGTTCTTTTACGTGCTTCACAACAGCTCCTCGCGTGATTACGAAATTCCCGGCGATGCCTCGACCCGGCTGTTTGCCCTCCTGGCAGGCACCGCGGATAATACGGCCCATGAATTGCCCGCGGAGCAAATGCGCCTCCGTTATCCAATCATCGTCCATCCCCACCAGGTGCAAATTATCACGCTGCACGACATGGCGCATTCCTATGTGGTGGATGATCACCTCAAAATGAACCCCACACCCGCGGAATATGCCNNGGTGGCCAAAGCGGCGGTGCGGAAATCGTGGCCCGAATTGAACGGATTCCGTCTCGATGTTTCGCAGGCCGCCCAATCCATCTCGTTTCCGCGACCCTTTTAGCCTCCGCTCTCTTTCAGAGGCCCGGTCAATGCTTTTTTCGCAACGGTGACGGGGGCCTATTTGCGCACTGCTCGCCTGGCGCGAAAACAAATTCAGATAATCGTGCCCTCGGAACCTGTCCCACGGGACGCAATCCGGCCATGATCTCCTGCTGTCCCACTTTAGCCATGCGGGACAGTATCTCGCGGCGGCTCCAAGCTCTAAAATGGGCTTGTGCAAGGCCATCCGGCTCGGCTGTACCGCCTCCCATGAATCTGGGCCTTACCGTCCAGTAGCCGGGCCGGCTGCTCGCGACAGGATGGAAGCGCGCTCAGGCACGGCCGCGCTTCCGTCCTGTCGAATAATTCACGGGAGATTCATCGCCATTCGGCAAGTACAACGTTAGGAGGAGGCAGCCTGACCGAGTGTTCCACTGCTGGAAAGGCACCGAAAACCAAGGAAAGCATGATTCCCGTTTTCGCGGAAATGACAAACTCCCTCGCTCGCGGAAAACCTCGCTGCGATTTATCGTCCGATATTATCCCGGAAAAGACGAAGTAATTATCCGGGATGCAAAAGCCGCAAACGAGGGAAATGACGCGAGCGCAGCGAAGCGCGCGGCCAGAGAGGGGTCTTCATCTGGAAGGGTTAACCCAAAATGCGAACGCCGCCGGACATTACTGTCCGGCGGCGTTCGCTTGCACGTGAGACTATGGAGTTACCGGCGGCGGGATTTGGCCGACGCCGTAGCCATGCCGCTCAAAGTTACCACCTGCGGGTTGGTGGGATCAGTATCCACCACCTGGAGGGACGCGGAAGCGGTGCCCGGCGTCTTGGGGGCAAATGTCACGCTGAATACGCACATTCCATTGGCTGGGATGCTGCCATTGCACGTGTTGGTTTGGGAAAAGACCTTGGCCTCTGGCCCGGTTATCGTGACGCTGGTGATCGGAAGCGCGGTAGAGCCGGAATTCGAGAATGTCGAGGTCAAGGTGCTGGTAGTGCCCGCGGTAATGGTGCCGAAATTAAGGCTCGCGGGGGAATAGGTAATCTCGAATCCCATCCCGCTCAACGATATGCCGCGCTTCGGAGTGCTGCTATTGCTCATGATGATAACAGTAGCCTCGCGGGTGCGAATGATTGTCGGGGCGAACGTGATAGTGATCTGGCACGTCGTATTGGGTAGAAGCACGGACGGGCAGTTATTTGTTTCGGGGAAATCCTGAATATCATGGCCGGTGACCATAATGCTGTAAATATCCAGAGTTCCACTGCCGTTGGTGAGGGTAACCGTTTTGTTAACGCTCATCCCTATTTGTGTATTAGGGAAGGTTATGGAATCAGTGCTCAGACCGAAGGAAATCTGGCCGCGCCCCGAAAGAGTAACCGTTTGCGTGCCGGAGGAATCGTTAATGTTGAGATTGGCCATGCTGACCAGCCCGTTGGTGGGCGCAAAAACCACACTCACCGTGCAACTGGCCTTGGCAGCCAAACTCGCGGGGCAAGTATTTCCGCCAGCCGGTATGGTGAATTGATTCGCATTGGTCCCGACGATCACGACGCTGTTAATCGCTAGTGCGCTGGAGCTCACGTTCGTGATGGTCACGGTCATGGCTGGGCTCATCATGTTGGCCTGAGTTACCGGAAAGTTAAGCGTCGCGGGGGTGACTCTGGGTAATACGCCCGATGTTTGCGTGAGAATGGTAACGGTTTCCCCGAATTCGTCCAGCACGGCCATATCCAGAAGACCATCGTTATTGAAATCGGCGACCGCAAGGCCATCCGGACTTGCGCCAACCGAAAAAACCGTGGCGGGAGTCTTCAAAGTACCATCGCCATTGCCATAGTAAAGAGAGACTTCAGCATTGTTAAAGTTGGGAACGACCACGTCCACCTTGCCGTCGTTATTGAAGTCGGCCAACCCAACGGCATACCCGGGATACGAATTCGACGGATAGTCCACGTGAGTGGGAAACCCGCCCAAGCCGTTATTCAAGAGAACCGAGATCGAAGAAGACCCATTGGCGGTAACAACATCGGGAAATCCGTCCCCGTTCAAATCAGCGATGCTTAACGCGTTCGGGATGCTGGCCGTGGCATAAGAAACCTGCGGCGTGAATGTCCCATCGCCCACTCCCAGCAAAACCGAAATGCTCAAACCCGTGTTGTTAACAGCGACGAGATCCAATCTCCCATCGCCGTTTAGGTCGGCGGTCTTGATGTCCAATGGCCCCGAACCCACCGCATAGGCGACCTCGGGTTGGAACGTGCCATCGCCTTTCCCAAGCAGCACGGAAACCGAATTGTCGGCGAAATTGGGCGTGGCTATGTCAATCTTCCCGTCGCCATTGAAATCGCCGAAGGTCAGCGACATGGGATGAGCGCCGGTGGCGAAATACTGGGGCGCGGCAAATGTTCCGTTGCCATTATTCAGGAAAACACCGATATGGCTGGATTCCTGGTTAGCGGTTATCAAATCCAAAAAACCATCATTATTCAGGTCCGCCGCAACGATATTAATTGGATAGCCGGTCAGCGGATACGTCGCGCCGGGCGTGAATGTGCCGTCGCCATTGCCCATCAGTATCAGTATGGTGTCATCGGTATCGTTCGCGATCGCCAAATCCAGCGCGCCACTGTGAAAAAAATCTCCAATGGCCACGCCCACCGGATTAGTTCCGGTGGCAAAGCTCATGGATCCAAATCCACTCGCGATCTTTGACGCACCTATCGTGAAATACACGGGCGCCGATGCCGGACTACCCGCGTTCACCACCGTCACAGCCGCAGTGCCAGCGGTGGCCAGATCCGCCACCGGAACAACAGCCTGCAATTGATGATTGGTAATAAAGGTGGTGGTCAGGGGACCGCCATTCCAGTTCGCGACGGAACTGGACAAAAACCCCGCCCCATTCACGGTCAGGGTGACGCCTTGTGTTCCCGGAGCCGCGGTGTTAGGGACCAGCGGACTGTCAATTTGCGGCACGGGAACCTGCGCGCCTGCGCCCGCACCCATTAGCAGGGCGAGGGACAAAATGCCGCAGGCCATAAGCCCGCGCCGGGCCCAATTCCGCACTTCGCCGGTCTTTTGGCCACTCAAAGGGCCTCCATCGAATCTCTTAATCATACTAAGTCTCCTTGTGGAACACTTCTAGAGAGTTCACATCATACCATATGAGTACATAGAATGGTTCAACCGCCCGCCGCAGCCCTACCGCGGGGATCCCGGCGCTTCCAATCACGATATCTTTGTAGCATGGCGATAGGGGCAACACTATAGAGCAGCAGTACCTGCCGATCAAACGCCCGGTAAAAGCGATATAGTACCCGGTCGAATGCCCGTTCCATAAGCCCGGGCGGTCCCGCCGCATTGTCCGCCGATTGCGGGTAACGCGGCCATTCGCCCCCGCTTTGCCCCCGCCACAAGTTTGCATACCGGCGCGCCTTGGCTCGCACGGCCGGCGTGAGGGCGTCGGCCTTTTGACCGTCGGCGATCACACGTTCACTTCTGACCATGGAATGATGCTCACCATCGGCAATCGCCGAGCGGTCGGCGCTGGCCAGCGAAAGCATCGCCGGATCGAATCCGATTCCCAAATAGTCGCAAATGGAGCGCAACACCGGCTCGGGATCACGGACCAGTTCTTCGTAATGAATCTCATGTACCGGAAACCCGCGGCGGCGCAATTCGTCGCATTGCCTTTTCATCTCGCGGCAACCGAGCAAAGCCCGCAAAGACATGCCCCTCTTGCGGAACCAATGTGACTTCTCCGCGGCCCGCTGAATGCTGCTGAGAATTCCTTCCGGGCCCCGCCATATTATTAGAAAGCGCGCCTCCGGAAACGTCCTGGCAAGGCGCAGCAATTCGACATAATAGGTTGGGGATTTATCACCCCAAATGCGCGCTCCCTTGCGGGAGGCGAATTGCCTGTAAATTGCCCGCGTCGCGCTTATTTCTTCACCAAGGTCAGGAGGAAATGTGGCCTTGTCCAGTTGATGGCGATGCAGAGCGCCGTTCCAGAATTCCCAACGGTCGGGCCATTGCGCGCGCCCCCCGGGAGCTCGAAAGAATGGCCCCAGAAGCGGCAGATCGCCTTCATACAATAATGCAATTTGGGGGTGCTGGTTCAGGAGCGCGTAAAGCAGCGAGGTACCAGAGCGCCATACACCGACGGCAAAAAAGGGACCGGGAGCGAGTGAGTCGGACATAGGATTCTTCCGCAGTTCTTAATTTTATGCGTGAAAGCCCCATTGCGGGAGAATCATGTGATTCCGCATATGACCGAGGCGATGGGGCCCGCGCGTGCCCACCACACCAAACTTTATTGCGCCGGTATTCTAGGTGAGTTCGGATTTTTCTATAAGAAACTGATTGAGCACCAGGAGGTCCATCTCGCTCTTTTTAAATGTATTGAAGGCGTTCGCGGGAGTGGTAACAATCGGCTCACCCTTCAAATTGAACGATGTATTCATCACCACGGGAACCCCGGTAGCCTGCCCGAAACGCTCGATCAATCCGTAATAAAGAGGACTTTCCTCGCGAAACACGGTTTGCAAGCGCCCAGTCCCGTCCACGTGGGTAATGGCAGGCAGCGTGGCATGGTGCTCAGGGCGGACCGGCACAACGTACAACATATATCTCGCCGGATAATGCATCGGAGGATTGTGCAGATCAAAATATGTCGCGGCTTTGTCGGCCAGCACCGACGGCGCAAAAGGCCGGTACGGCTCGCGAAATTTAATCTTCGAGTTGACGATGTCTTTCATCTCCGGATTGCGGGCATCGGCCAGGATGCTGCGAGCGCCCAAAGCCCGGGGCCCCCATTCGAAACGGCCCTGGGACCATCCAATGACCTTGCCGCCAATGATGTGGCGCACCACAGAATCCAGAAGTTCATCCTCGGACCGGCATTCGTGATAGGGAATATTGCTTGCGCGCAGGAACGAAGTGATTTCCTCGCTGGTATTCGCGCGGCCCCAGTAAGCATGCTTCATTACGAAGTTGCGGGGATGCCCCAGCAGGGTATGATAAGCCCACAAAGCCGCACCCAACGAGCCACCGCCGTCTCCGGCCGCGGGCTGGATATACAGCTCTTCAAAACCTGTTTCCCGCATGATGCGGGTGTTGGCAACGCTGTTCAAACCCACGCCGCCGGCAATGCAAAGTCTCTTCATGCCGGTCTGCTGACGAACATTTCTGGCCATGTTGACCAGCAATTCCTCGGTCACTTTCTGGATGCTGGATGCGATATCCGCATAGTGCTGATTCAGCTTGCACAGCTCGGCATAGTTCGCCGGAGGATCTCCGAAGTATTTCGGGAATCCGGTACCTTCCGTGAAGAAGTTCAGATCCTTGGGGCGCGGTTCTCCGAAAAGCTCCGCGAATTTTGGGGTGAAGGTCTGATCGGTGGAGCGGTGGAAGGAAAAATAATCCATGTCCAGCGTGAAGGATCCGTCGGAATGCTGATGGACAACCTTCCAGACCTTGTCCACATATTTGGGCTCGCCGTAGGGCGCCATGCCCATCACTTTGTACTCGCCTTCATTGACCTCGAAGCCGAGAAACGCAGTGAAGGCGCTGTAGAGCAAGCCAATCGAGTGAGGAAATTCGA
The DNA here is from genome assembly GCA_003133505.1 of Acidobacteriota bacterium. GTDB lineage: Bacteria > Acidobacteriota > Terriglobia > Acidiferrales > UBA7541 > PALSA-278. Next base: position 2,103 of record PKXT01000264.1, on the reverse strand, counting down.
TCTGCTTTTTCAGCTTGATATCATTCCCGCGACCGATTCCCCACGTGGCCGTAACCCATTCGCCGACGCCGTCCACCGTCATAATCGCCGATTCTTCGAAAGGCGAACAAAGGAATGCGCTGGCCGCGTGTGAAAGGTGATGATCGGAGAAGAGCACCCGGTCGCGTGGAATGCCAATCTCCGATTCCAGGGTACTGGCCACCCACAGTTTATCCAGCACCCAGGTAATCATGGACTCGCGAAAAACTTTCCACGATTGCGGATAGGTCTGCAGGACGGTGGAGAGAATCCTATCGAGCTTTCTGAAGGGCTTTTCAAAGAACACGACGTAGTCGAGTTCCTTCCCGGTTATGCCGGCGCTATCCAGGCAGAACTGGATGGCCAGGCGCGGAAATCCGTAGTCGTGCTTAATGCGGGAGAAACGCTCTTCTTCCGCGGCGGCCACCAGTTGGCCGTCCTTCAGCAGCGACGCCGCGGCGTCGTGGTAGTAGCAGGAAATTCCAAGAATGTACACGGTTATTGCCTTTTCGCCCAGTTCATATCCATCGTTTCATCAGGGTGTTCACCCCAGGCGGTGGGAGGATGCTTGATGCGCAGGGGATCGGTAAACAAGCGGACGATCAGACCGAATGGCAGCACGATGATGGCGTAAAGCACGGTCAGGATAACCCGCGCCTGGAAATTTCCAATCGCGTGCATCATCCGGTTCCACACGCCCCATACCGCGGCGGCGGGTTTGGATACTTTGGCAAGTTGCTGCAGTAGGGCGAGAAGAATTACCAGTCCCACCAGTACGGCGAGAAAAATAGGATGGCGCGGATGCCAGAGGATTATGTTCCCAATGGGCGCCGAATTGGTTCCGGCACCGCCGTCACACAACCCCGCCAGGCGCACTCCGGAATGGACTGCGTTAAATGTGATTTGCATGCAGCCCCTTTAGAATAAAGTGTAGATGAATGGCGCGATGACCGAACTCTGCGCGAGAACCAGTAATACGCCCAGCAGTAAAACAACGATAACCGTGGGCAATAACCACCACCGCTTATTGCGGACAAAAAAACCGAGCAATTCCCCGGCTGTGCCGAATCGTCTTGAGGCGGCTTGGAAAAACTTCATTCCCTTCTCCCCTTTCTGCTTGACCGGCCTGCTGTTACGCGGATGACAAGCGGGAATAACGCCTATGACTGTTGACGATGCCCCGATTCAGCCGTTCTGCTTTAGCATTTTAATCGAGTCGGGCGAATACTGGCAACTCAAACATCCACCGTGTTTCCGCGAAGCCAGTCCTCCCAAGCGGGTGTCACTCACGAAAAATTCCTGCGATGCGCCGCGACGCCAGCTAGCGGATTGCACCCATTTTTTCCGAAGATTGTTTCTGGTCAATGGCGCGCCGGTAAATATCCATCAAAACCGGATAGTTTTTCTCCGCGGTATATTCCGCTAGGTATTCGGCGCGCGCCGCCGAGCCCATCTCCCGCGACTTTTCGGGATGCTCCCACAACCACAACGCTCGCTCGGCCAAATCATCCCCGCTGCCGGGCACGAAATGGAGGCCCGTCTGGCCATCGCTTATCAATCCCTCCATCGCTCCCATTCTCGAAGCCACCACGGGAACACCACAAGCCAGCGACTCTGCAATGGTTACCGGAAAACCTTCATACCAGACGCTGGGGAAGAGCAGAAACCGCGCTTCCTTCATTGCCCGCAGTGTTTCCGCCCGTGGCAAACGCCCCCGATAGGTAATCCCAGGGATACTTTGGGCCGCCTCGGCCACCAGATCCTGCAAAGGCCCTTCCCCGGCGATCATCAATGGGATCCGTCCATTCAAGCGCTTCCAGGCTGCCAGGAGGACCGGTATGCCTTTATCCACCGTCAGCCGGCCCACATATAGAGCGTAGCCGCCATTCCCCGCGCCTTGTCCCGGATCCGGGGACACGAAATTCGGCTTCACCAAAATCTTTTCAGCGGGAAGTCCGACCTCGGTCATTTTCCGCCGCGCAAAGTCGTGGAACGCGATGTAAAATTCCACCGCCCGCATCCACGTCCCCAACCTTCGATGCACCGCCAGCGTCAGGGCCGCAGCGGCGGTGGCTGCCCGCGAAT
>PKXT01000213.1 GCA_003133505.1 Acidobacteriota bacterium | reverse complement strand
CGGCACCTTTGCCAATATCCGCCTGCGCAACGCCCTCGTTCCCGGCGTCGAGGGGGGCTACACCGCGCATTTTCCCGATGGCGAAAAAATGGCCATCTACGATGCGGCCATGCTCTATAAGCAGGAAGGCGTGCCACTAGTGATTCTGGGCGGCAAGGAATATGGCTCAGGCTCGTCGCGCGACTGGGCTGCCAAGGGAACTGTGCTGCTGGGCGTCCGCGCAGTCATCGCCGAAAGCTTTGAACGCATCCATCGCAGCAATTTGATCGGTATGGGCGTGCTTCCCCTCGAATTTGAGCCCGGTGATTCCGCGCAGTCCGTGGGTCAGAGCCATGAAAAATCGGCGGATGGCAATCGGTCCGCTGAAAACTCAGGAGGCGGAAGCCCTGTCGGTGAAAACCCAGCCGGCTATAAACTGACCGGCGAGGAAGTCTTCAACATTGAAGGCATTGCCGAAAACTTTACCCCCGGCAAGATGCTGAATGTGCGCGCCCGCAACGCATCCGGGAAGACAATTGCGTTTCGCGTCTGCCTCCGCGTGGATACTCCCGTCGAAGCTACCTACTTCCGCCATGGCGGCATCCTCCAATACGTCATCCGCCAGCTGCTTCGCGGCAAAGCGGTATAGGTGACACTCAAGCTGCCAACTATTTCCCGGTGTGGCGAAGATATTTTCAATTAACATCTTAGATAATAATAAGAATTGACCTCAGAACGGTCTCGGGGACCATGGGGCCAAGGTGGAAATTCGCATCCTCCCATTCGAGAAATCGGGCTATAATTTCAATCAGGAACCCGGCGCTGCCCAGCGCGCGGCGACCTTTCGGGCGGGGAATAATACGGGGGATCACAATGACTGAAAAGGCGACCTTTGCGGCAGGCTGTTTCTGGGGCGTGGAGGAGCTGTTCCGCCAGATGCCGGGAGTAATCTCCACCCGCGTGGGTTATACCGGTGGAGAGCTCGCCAAGCCTTCTTATAAGGACGTCTGCTCCGATACCACCGGCCATGCCGAAGCCGTCGAAGTCGAATACGATCCCGCCCGCGTTTCCTATGACGCCCTGCTGAAAGTTTTCTGGGAGAACCACGACCCCACCACTCCCAACCGCCAGGGGCCCGATTTCGGATCGCAATACCGCTCGGCGATTTTTTACCACTCCGAAGCCCAGCGCGCCGCCGCCCAAACCTCCAAAGAGTCGCTCGAAAAGGCTGGACGATTTCGCCGCCCCATCGTCACCCAAATTACTTCCGCCGTGGAATTTTGGCCCGCCGAGGATTACCACCAGCAATACCTCGCCAAGCGCGGCCAGTCCCACTGCCATATCTAGTGGCGGCGAGGATGTGCGGGAGGACGTGCACCCGCACTACGCAACCCTTACCTGGTGACGCGCGGATTCTGGCGGTATAGCCAATCAGGCCGGACAAGCCCTGCAATGGGCCCGGGAACGGGCGATGGTACGGTCGAGGTCGCAGAAGAGGACATAGGCGCGGACATTAGTACCGCAGCTTGCGCCGAACCTTCCGCTAAGTTGCCAGCCTCGTCCAGCGCCGCCAGCACGATGCCGTGGTCCGGCGATAGTTTGCACACCGGATCTGTTTTGGCCGGATCTCCCGCCAGCAGCAGCGCTTGGCAGCGGCATCCGCCGAAGTCCACTTCGCGGCGCTGGCAACCGCGGCATGGTTCCGGCATCCATTCTTCGCCGCGGAATTTCTGGAATGCGCCGGACTTTTCCCAAATCCAGCGCAGCGAATGCTCGCCAACGCTGTCGAATTGCAGCCCGGGGATGACTCCGGCGGCATGGCACGGCAGCGCGCGGCCCTCGGGATCAATCAGCATTGATTTTTGGCCCCAACCGCCCATGCACGCTTTGGGAAAGCGCGCGTAATAATCTGGAGTCACGCAATCAATCTGCATGCGCCCAATAAGGCGTTCGCGAGCCGCCTCCACCGCCGTAAGCGAACGATCCACCTGCGCGCGCGTGGGCAGCAGATGCTGACGGTTGGCTAGCGCCCACCCGTAATATTGCACGTGAGCAATTTCCAGGCGGTCCGCGCCGCACTCCTCAGCGAGAGCGAGCATTTCGTCAATGCGGTCAAGGTTCTGGCGATGCACCACGATATTCAGCGTGAGCGCAATTCCCTTCTCACGAATCCGCCCAGCGAGGGCGAGCTTCAAGACGTGCGCGCGCGTGCCCGCAATCCAGTCCGCTTCTAGAGCGCGGGCATCCTGCAAACTGAGCTGGATATGATCCACTCCGGCAGTGGCCAGCGCAGCTAGGCGTTCGTCGGTCATTCCCACACCAGAGGTAATCAGGTTGACGTAAAGCCCGGCCTGGCGCGCGGCTTCAACGAGCTGCACAATGTCCGCGCGGGCCAGCGGCTNNTCAGGTGAGCCTGCAGGACGCCGAGTTCAGCCGCTTCCTGAAAGACGCGGCACCACGCTTCCGTAGAAAGCTCGGTTTTTCGCGAGATGAGTTCTATGGGGTTTGAGCAATAGACGCAGTGCAGCGGACAACTGTGGGTAACTTCGGCAATCAGCGCGAGCGGCGGTTGCATGGTGTCAGACAACTAGCTTAGATCAATCGCGCGTTTTTCCAGGAGACGGTGAAGGAACTGGGTGGTGTCGCGTTCCATGTCGCCGGGGGATTGCGCGGGGAATTCCGCGGTCAGCGCGGCGAGAATTTCCGCAAACGTCCGCTGGCCGTCGCAAAGCTGCAGCACGCGTAACGCGGTGCCGTTCACTTTCAGCGCACGCTCGGGCATCAATAGCATGGAGGGCTCGCTCGACGAATCGCGCAAGCGGCAGCCGCGCGCCAAACGGGGGCGCGCGTCAGGCGAAATCTCGATCGTTTGTCCTTCAGCACTCATTGGAGTTCGGTGTCATTCCGGCCCGATGATCATTCGCTCCGCCAGCGATTTGCAGCGGTATTACTTCACCTGCGAAATAAACGCGCCCGGCGCTGGCCATCCGGGTTCCACGTACGCGAAATAAAGAGCATCGAGCTGCGCCCATAAAATGTCGCACTTGGCTTCGAGAGCGCGGCAGGCAAGCTCCTGATCTTCAGGCGAATGGGCATTGCGCTGCACCCAGTCGAGAGCGAAGCGCGCGTCCTGGGGGGCCTGGGTCAGGCGCGTCTCGAAATAATCCANNGGCCATCCACGGATAATGATGCCGCAGCGCGTCAAGCCGCAAAGTAATCAGCGAGCCGGCAAACATCTCGGTAAGCGAAGAAGCAACCGCTTCGAGAAAAGTATGTTCGCGCACAAAATCGACATAGGCATCCACGGCAAATCGGACGGCCGGCAAAACGCCACCCCCTTCGAGCAACAATTCGCGGCGCAGGCCGGTCGCCTCGGCAAGCTGCAGCCACCGCTCGATGCCTCCCGGGCGGCCCGGCGCGCCATCATGATCTTCAATGCGAGAGCGCCAATCGCGGCGAAATTCCGCGTCTTCACAGCGGGACAAAATCACCGCATCTTTGATGGGCACGCGGCCCTGGTAATAAAAGCGGTTGAGCGCCCAGGCCTGCAATTGTCCACAGGTCAGCAGACCTTCATGCATGCGCAGGTGGAACGGGTGGCGGTGATGATAACGCTGTTCGCCTATGGCTCGGAGCCGTCGCTCAAGTTCCAAGGGCAAGAGAAGGGTGGAAATTGGTTCGCGTTGAGTGTGAGTGTCAGGCATCTGAATCAGTGAGTCAGTTTTGCAGGCATTAAATCTGGATAACCCAGCCGTCTTCGGCGATTTCCCAGCCAGCGGTCCGGACTTGGCGATATTCGTCGCTGACTTCGTCCAGTATGGGGTTGGTGTTGTTGATGTGGATTAAAATTTTTCGCGGGCCGTCCACACCTGCGAGAGCGTGTAGCAACCCATCCAGGCCGCCCAGAGGCAGATGCCCCATTTCGCGCGCTGTTTGCCCCTTGCCAGCCGCGCTGACCAGTTCATTATTTGACCAAAAGCTGCCGTCCAGCAAAAGGACGTCGCACGCGCGGAACATATTCATCAGGCCAGGCGTCACTTCGCCGAGCCCGGGCGCGTAAAAAACCTTTCGTCCGGTCGCATCATCAAGCAATAATCCGAGCACTGCTTCGTCTGGCTGCAAATCGGCACGTTTGTCCCTGTCGTCTCCAGCGAACGCGAAAAAAGGAAATTTCTCACCCACACTGACGGGCGTGCACCCTATGCCAATTTCCTTTCCCCTGGCGTTTCGTAACTTAACTCTATCGCCCGCCTGGAGATTTTCCCACTGCGATTGCCCCGGCTCGCGCTCCAGCATTCGAAAAAAAGAATTCTCGTCAGCGACCAGCTTTCGCACCGAAGGCGTAGCATAGATGCGGAGGGGATGGCGTTCGCGGAGAGTGAACAAACCGACGGTATGATCCAGTTCCGCGGACAATAAAACCACGCCAGCGATGGGGCTCAAGCGATTATCGGCAGATTGTTGGTGCGATGGCAGGAGAGGCGATGCAGCTTCGAGCTGGGTGCGCAAATCTGGGGAAGCACCCAGCAAAAACCACTCTCCACCATTTGGGGAAACGGCTAACTGGGCTTGCGATCTAGGTTTGGAAACCAGAGTGCCCGCGCGCACTCCCGCGCAATTGGAGCACGCACAATTCCACTGAGGAAAGCCACCCCCGGCCGCTGAGCCGAGGACGCGAATCAACATTCCTGAGGTTTACAGTTCGGCGCTAGCGTAAGAGCTAACTTCGCAGCACAGGCTGATTTCTTCGAAATCCGGAGCCATCCATTCCATAAGAGCACCTCTTCGATCAATTATGCGCCCAAACATCTCATTTATTCAAGTTAGTACCGGATATACGACCTCTTCTCAGGAAAACGCGAAGCGTTTATCCAGGATTCCGCCTGACTCCGCCAAGGCGCTGCGAGCGGCATTTGTACGCCTTTCCGTGAAAATTTCCGGCGAACGATTTTGCCCTCCTGAGCATCTAGAAAGAGGGCGCGACGCGCTGCTCGACAGGACTGCGGGCGCGAAAACATTCGCTGTGTCTACCGCATTTGGCCTATCCCCGTTATAGGGAAGGCCTGTTACCCTTCGGGGGTATTCGCACGCTTTCGGTAATCGTTGAGACGAACCGTGGGGAAAACATACTGACATGAAACACCGCCGCCAGACCGTGATCATCAGCGCCATTGCGTTAATAAGCATGATGCTGATTGCGTGGTCTGACCGATTGCCTTCACCGATCCACCGGCTCGCCGCTAGCGCCATCAGGGAGAGCGAACACCGCACCGCGCCGGTGGTTGGAGCATTGCTGGTTAAGGGCGCCAACGGCGTGACGTCCCCCTTTGAAGGCGTGCTCACCTGGCACAACGATAATGCTCGCGACGGATTGAATGGTCAGGAAGCAATCTTGACGCCAGTTAGTATGGCGAACGGCTTCGGGGTGGTTTTTTCCTACGCCATTGACGGATACGCTTATGCCCAACCACTGTACGCCCCGCAGGTTCAAATTAAGGGCTATGGCTTGAAGAACGTCGTGTATGTAGCGACGGAAAACGATAGTGTTTATGCGTTCGATGCCGACGAAGAAGTATCCACACCTTTGTGGCGAGCCAGCTTCCTAGATGCATCAAAAGGAACCACGGCCATTCCTAATGCGCTAATAGGCTGCACGGATATTGGCCCCGAATACGGTATTACCGGAACTCCGGTGATTGACCCTCTATCGGGAACGCTCTATGTAGTGGCCGCGACACTGGACGCGAAGAATAATAGCCAATCTTTAAGTCTGCACGCGCTGGATATCACATCGGGCGCGGAGCTGCCAGGCTCGCCGAAGGTTATTTTCGCGTCCTACGATGGAGTGACCTTTAGCGCCGCATTTGAGAATTCGCGGCCCGGGCTGCTGCTTGCCAATGGCGTCATCTACATTGGCTTCGGATCACACTGCGACATTCAGCCATACAACGGATGGGTAATGGCTTATGACGCCTCCACACTGGAGCAGACGGCAGTTTTGAATATCACTCCGGCTGGAACCGAGGGCGGGATCTGGCAGTCGGGCGGGGGCATTAGCGCCGATTCACATGGTGATCTTTACATCGGAACGGGAAATGGCACGTTTGACCACAACACAGGCGGCCCTGATTTTTCGGATTCGCTCTTGAGATTGGATCCCGCGCTAAAGCTGGTGGGCTACTTCACCCCATTCGACCAGGGGATGCTGGCGGAAAGTGATCTGGATATAGGCTCCGGTTATGTATTGCTTCTACCTGATCAGCCGGGACCGCACCCGCACGAAGCGCTCATAGGCGGAAAAGGGCCCGCCCTTTACCTGGTGGATCGGGATGATCTGGGCGGCTACGACCCCAATAGTGACGACCGGATTGTGCAGGGAATTCCACATGCGTTTTCCGGAGGAATATTCGGCGGCGGCGCTTATTTTCATGACTCGGTTTATTTCGGCCCTACCGGCGACATGCTAACGCAATTCACGCTTTCCAACGGCCGGTTGAGCACCCCGCCGATTTCCAATCCGGTATCTCCGCCATATCCGGGCGCGACTCCCAGCATTTCATCCAATGGCAATNNCCAAGTTGCACACTTGACGCTTCATGCCGCGCTCGCTTCAGACATTCGCAACGACATCTACGATAGCGGCGACACGGTAACTGATCACGGAGTTAAGTTCACAATACCGACGATCGCCAATGGCCGCGTGTACGTGGGTACGCAGACCAACTTATTAGTTTTTGGCCTGGCTAAACACTGAGGCGAAGCCTTTCGCCAGAAGACGCAAGCCCCCCCCCAGCGCAAGGATAAAATTGACAGTGGCAACTTCAGCCGCGGGCCGGCTCCTGCTGAGTCATGCAATGTAATGTGCCCAGACCGAGAACAAGATCGCGGCACGGAATGCCGATCACTTCACGTCCGGGAAACAGGTCTGCCAGAATATTAAGCACTTCCCTATCGCGCGGATCGCTGAACATCGGCACGAGCACCAATTCGTTGGCAATGTAAAAGTTCGCATAACTCGCGGGTAGGCGCTGCCCGTCGAAAATGACGGGCGCGGGCATGGGGATCTTCACAACGCGCAACGGGCGGCCATTTTCATCCCTGGCCTCGCGCAGCAAACGGAGGTTTTCCTTTAGCGGCGCGTAATTTGGATCGGCCTTATTGTCTTCCACCACGATTATCACTGTTGCCGCGTCCACGAAGCGGGCCAGATCGTCCACATGGCCGTGAGTGTCATCGCCGGCGATCCCATTCTTCAGCCAGATCACTTTTGTGGCGCCCAAGTAATCGCGAAATGCCACTTCCAAATCCGCACGCGAAAGATTGGGATTGCGAGCCTGAATAGGGCTCAGCAGACATTCCTCAGTAGTCATAAGCGTGCCGTGGCCGTTTACCTCAATGCTGCCGCCTTCGAGAACGATGCGCCGGCCGTCCAGCGACGGACTCCAGACGGGCTGTCTTAGCTTGCGATTCACGCGCGCAAACGCGGCTGCGTCTCTGGTGAAATTGTCATATTTGGCCCAGCCATTAAACACCCAGTGCGTGGCCGCCACTTGGGCCGCCGCATTCTTAATGAAAATTGGACCGTAGTCGCGAACCCAGCCGCGGTTAGTGGGAATGCGAGAGAAATCCACGGTGCTAAAATTCGTACCGCTCTTGCGAAGGGCGGCGCGAGCACGAGATTCGGCCCGCGCATCCTCGACAAGAATGCGGACGCGCTCGACTCGCGAGAGATGGCGAACGATTTCCGCGTAGACCAACGGAATTGGTGCAAACTTTCCTGGCCAATCAGTCAACTCATGCGGCCACGCAAGCCATGTGGCTTCGTGCGGTTCCCATTCGGCCGGCATGTGGTAGCCGAGGGAGTATGGGCTGGCGTTGGTGGGCGAGGGACTAGGCATTCTCAAACTGCTGAAGACCCAAACATATTATGAAATGGCGGAGGCAAATCGGCGAATATCTTCGCAAACGCGGGGGATATTACTCGTTCCATCGTTCGAGGATGGGCGAATAGGCGTCAATGCGGCGATCCCGAAAGAATGGCCAATTGCGGCGGACATCCTCGCTACGCGAGGGATCACATTCGGTGATGAGAATATCTTCGGCGGAATCCGGCGATTGAGCCAGCATTTCTCCGAATGGATCGGCGATGAAGGAGTTCCCCCAAAACTCCAAACCACCATCAGGGGTTCCTTCAAACCCAACTCGATTGGCAACGGCAACGTAAACTCCGTTGGCAATCGCATGGGACCGCTGGATGGTCCGCCAAGCATCAAGCTGGGCCGCGCCAAACTCCCGTTTCTCGTGGGGATGCCAGCCGATGGTTGTCGGGTAAAAAATCACTTGCGCCCCTGCCAAGCTCACCAAGCGCGACCCCTCCGGATACCACTGATCCCAACAAACCTGCACGGCGATGCGCGCGTAGCGCGTGTCGAAAACAGGGAAACCCAAGTCGCCCGGGGTGAAATAGAATTTCTCATAGTAGAGAGGATCATCGGGAATGTGCATCTTCCGATAACGTCCCAATAGCAAGCCGTCAGCATCAATTACCGCCGCCGTGTTGTGATAGACGCCGGGGCCCCGGCGCTCGAAAAGCGAGGCAACAATAGCAACTTTTCGCTCGCGCGCGACTGCGCCCAGAGCCTCGGTGGAGGGACCGGGAATTGGCTCGGCAAGATCGAAATAATNNTGGAGACATACAATTTGCGCGCCGCGCGCCGCCGCTTCGCAAATTTTCCCAGTGGCGCAAGCTAGATTTTCCTCGCGATTGGCCGAGCTGCGCATCTGAACCACGCCAATTGTGAATTTATCCACCATTGCGTTTTCATCCTACCATGAGATGCAAATGGCCAGAGAGCCGTACGCTGGCCGTTTCAGCAGGAACTTTTTGGTCTGGCGTTGCGTAAAGATAGAGCGAAGGTTGGAGGATATAGACATGCCCACACAAATCGCAATTATTAAGAACAGCCAGAATTCCCGGGCGAAATCGTTTCAGGCGCTAGGGATGATTGCGGCAATGCTGTTTCTTGCTTCCGCCCTTCCTATAAGGGCGCAGGATAACAATAATTCGGGCGCGGAAGGCGGGCAACACAGCGGTATTGGATTTAGCGCCAGCAAGGACGCGAGCGCCAAGGATGTGGGCTTGCCGTGGTATCCCGGGGCGCGGCGCAGCAAGGAAACGTCGAACGACAGCTCTTCCGTGCAACTTGGGTTTTGGAGCGGATCATCGGCTTTCAAACTGGCGGTATTGAAACTGGAATCGGATGACGTGCCCGCAAAGGTGCAGACCTATTACCGTAAAGCGCTGTCCAAATATGGCCACGTTTTAACCTGCCCAGGATCGTCCAACACAACAAATGAAAGCAAGTCGGATGGTAATAAAAACTCCGATCAGCTCGATTGCGAAACCGACAATCCGGGCAAGGACGAAATCGTATTAAAAGTGGGCACCAAGGACAATCAGCATATTGTGAGCATCAAGCCGAATGGGGCCGGCAGCACATTTAACCTGGTTTATGTACATACGCCTGCGGACTCCAAATTGGATGTGAACCCGTAAAGGAATGGATCCCCACTTTCGCGGGACTGACAATGCTACACGGCGAGTAATGACAAGCTAGTGACAGATACGAGCACGCTGTTGCAACACGTCAGGTCTGCAGGGTTTTACGATGCTTGCGAATACGTGCATTAGCGAAGCCCGCTTCTTGTCCGCTATGGTTGATCCATCTTATACCCCACAATTCTCCATTCCCCGTTCTGCTTCGACCACAGCAACCTGAGGGCGGCGGGCTCGTCACCTGGCTCCACCAGCTTAAAAAACGTACCGAAGTAAGAACCGCTTGAGGAAGCATTGTTACCGACAGTTGAATCGGGCCGCAGTGCTCGGCCACAAAGAAGATCGGGGATTTCGCTGTCCGGGATAATAGCCAACAAATAGGCCTGGTCGTCGGCGTGTTCGAGAATTTTCAAGGTCGCATTTTCCGGATCATCCCGCTCAATAATCCGCCCCAAATCGTTCGCAGCGAGCGCCCGGCGCGCGATTACCTTCAGTCCCTCGCGCAATTCCCCGCCAGCGCCCTTTCGCCCAGCATTGTCTAATGACAGCCCTGCGCATGCGCAGGCGCTCGGTGCAAAAAATAAAAATGCCTTGGCACTGTCCTTTTTCACGAAAAGAGCGTCAAAAAAGTCCTGCATCCGATGAATCATTGCAGGTTCACCAGAGCCTTGCTCTGGAGACGGGGTAATCTCCGCGGCTGTTTCATCTGGCACGGGATCATTTTTCGCATTTACTGAATCAATCTGGATGTTGACGATTTTCCAGAAGCTATTTTCTTTCTGCCAAATCAGCAGAAGTACCGCTCCCCGCCCCTCGGGCGCTTTGATGCGGAATGCTGAACCAAAATACATTCCAAATTTCGGCGACGGGAGCGCTGGTTCACTGGCTCCTGAGCAATCCAGCTCCTCGGCAATACCATCGGGCACCTGGACGAGGTTGAACGGCAATTTCGGGACATTGGTTACCGGAAGGTATGCTGGGTCCATCAAATCGACGGGTTCGATAACGTCGGTCAAGCTTGCTGGCCGGCCGAGCAGGAAATTGGTCTCCTCAAGATCGTTCCATAACTTGTGCGGAACCGTGTTCGTGTTCGTTGGCCTGCCAGCACGCTTGGCTTCAGCATTGACACAAGCGAATGCGCGCGAAGAAATATAAGCCACCGCAAGATTGGGTTTTCGTTGCACAAGCCATAAAGAAAGGTAATCGTCAACAATGTCCCCCAGATTAGAGCTGGCCGTCAGTCGGGGGCGGCTTGGAATTTCGCGCTCCGGTTCGGGAACGAACCCGCTATCTCCCTCCACGGGGAGACCAAACAGATCGCGCCACCAGTTCGCCAATCCGTTCCATCGGCGAAGGTGGCCACGATAATTGTTTCCGGCGCGGATATCTGAATTGGCGGCAGTGAGATGACCGTTGAAAAGACCGGCTGGAAACCTGGAAGAGCGATAATCCATGTCGATATCCGCACGCATGCCATCACGACTCATGGAAACTTGAATCCATCTCCGCCTCCCTGGCGATAGTTCAGGGGATATCCATTGTGGAATATGCTGTTATCCTTCTTGCGCGAAAACTCCCGGCAACTGGCAAGGATTTTTACAGCGTCCGGCTTCATGACCACATACATCCGAAACTGCGAGTCTCCCCGGGCGCGNNGCGCGCAGTATTTTGTCGTTAACTGTATCCACGGATTCAACCAAATCCACAGCGGTACCGAGATGACTTCCACCCTTGTCGGTCAGTGACGTGTGGGCAAGTGCATTGGTAATGCCTTCGAACGTTGTGCGAATGGAAACAGAAACCAGACCGTAAGCATTGGCGGGATCCAGGCTTCGGCCAGTTCGCTCCTTGTATCGCGCAAACCATACGTCCACCAGCTTCCGTTGCGCCAATGTGAGTTTTTCGAAAGTACCACCGAATTGCGGTTGGGAACCTGAGCTGGTCCTCGCGCGGGCCACTGAACCCTCACCGCCGATATCCGGCTCATGCTGACTTTGCAATTTGGAAGAGGTATCGCGTTGGGCAGAGGCGCTTGAAGAAGCCGTGGAAGTGTTTTCGATACCCTGGGTCATTGCGGTGGGGGCGATTGCGAAAAGTAGGGCTGTGATGCCCAGAGGCAGAAATCTCTTAACCCGACATGCCGGCATTCCATTTATTCTTGCCCTTGTGTGCGAGAAGACTATCGCGGAGCGATCGTGCATCCGCCCGCTCTTACAAATAATTCCTCTTTGACGTGGGGATGCGCCGCCCAAGCCTGGATAGGGGCGCTATTGCGGTCTCGCCGCCCACGCGCAACCCGTGAATCTGGCGTAATCGGGCGGAGCATACACCCCCCCCCACGATTTGGAAGCAATGCGCCAGACGCTCTTAGCACGCGCTATTCAACGCATACCTGAGTGGGAAGGTTGGAGAACGTTTTCAGCGATTCCCGCAGGCTCCACGCCCGCCATCTGAGAATGCTGGCGGCAAAATTCGACGATACGGGCATCGGCCCAAAAGCGGTCGGGAGGGTTGGCGCTGATAAAGGCGCAATGGCCGCCACGACCCGGAGCGTCCAGCGTAATTTGATGATTGGTAACGATGGCGGGGTCAGCGAAAGAGGCGAAAGGGATCATGGGATCATCCTGGGCAACGAGAAGCATCGCGGGCAACGACACGGATTGCAGCAAGCCGCGGGCGCTAGCGCGGCGATAGTAATCGGCGGCATTGGCGAAGCCGCAATAGGGCGCGGTGACGGCGTCGTCAAATTCGCGAATGGTGGAAATGTCCGCGAGGCCGCCAGCGCGATATAACTCCGGATAGAGCCGCACCTTGGCGCGAAAGCGACGCTTGAGCTTGTTAACGAAATACATCTGGTAAAGGCGGTTGCGGGGCTTTTCCATGGCGTCCACGGCGGCGGCCAAATCAATCGCGGGAGAAATTCCCACGACGGCGCGCAATTCGCGGGGCGGATTATGGCCAAATTCACCGGCCATTTTTAGGACTAAGTTGCCGCCCATTGAAAAACCGCCAGTGAAGATTTCCGGGAGGCCATCGCGTTCAATCAACTCCTCCACCACGGCGCGAACATCGCCGCTAAGGCTGGAGTTGTAGAGCTTGGGCGTGAGATGCGCTGTGCCGCCGCAATTGCGTTGATTCAACCGGACGACGTTAAATCCCGCGCGCGTGGCACTTTCGGCAGTGCCCAGCATGTAGCCGGAATCGCTCGAACCCNNGAGGCGCGGCTCAGTCTGCCAATGGCAACAGCCCAGAATGCGCGACCCAGGCTCGACTTCGAATTCGCGGGGCATGGGCGGGCCAAGGAGTGGAAAACGGCGGTGCCAAAACGCCGCTGCCATCGTCTGTAGGTCGGGATTGCGCAACCATCGCGGCGGGAGAAAATCCTTCACGCTTGGACTGTACGTGATAGACACGCGGGGATTCAAGCGCGAAGGACGGGGGCCATCGTGGACGTGATATCCCTCGGTCGCAGGGAAGGCGATACCCGACGCCGCGCATTGTGGGTTCTTTTGCTAGAATGGAGGTTCCCACATTGGCCGGCAATATTAAGCGGGACGAGAAGCGCGGGCGCACAGCAAACGGCAGCCCGGCGCGCGGTAGTGTTTCAGGAGGAGAGTAAATGCAGGACGGGCCCATCCCGGAAGCTCTGACGTTCGATGATGTGCTGCTGACCCCTGGCAAGTCTTCTGTGTTGCCGGCGGACGCCGACACACGAACCAACCTGACACGAACGATCACCTTAAATATTCCCATTGTGGCGGCGGCCATGGATACGGTCAGCGAATCGCATCTGGCCATCGCCATGGCGCGGCAGGGCGGCATCGCGTTCATCCACCGGAACATGAGCATCGCGCGGCAAGCCGAAGAAGTGGACAAGGTGAAGCGCTCGGAAAGCGGCATGATCGTGGATCCCGTGACGATTGCCCCAGAAATGTCCATTCGCCAGGCGCTGACCATCATGACCAAATACCGGATCTCGGGGCTGCCGGTAACCAGAGGCACCAAGCTGCTGGGCATCCTTACCAATCGGGATATGCGATTCGAGCGTAATTTGGACCAGCCCGTTTCGGCGGTGATGACCAGGGAAAATCTGGTGACCGTGTCAGTGGGCACCACGTTGGAGGAGGCCGAGCGAATCCTGCAAACGCGGCGTATCGAAAAACTGCTGGTCGTGGATGATGCTTTTAATCTGAAGGGACTAATTACCGTAAAAGACATTCAAAAGAAGCTGGAATATCCGAAGGCTACCAAAGACGGGCATGGGCGGCTGCGCGTGGGCGCCGCGGTTGGCGCGACCGGCGATTTTCTGGAACGCGCACAGGAACTTGCCAAGGCTCAGACCGATGTCCTGGCGGTGGATACGGCGCACGGCCATACCAATCGTGTCATGGACGCAATTCGGCGGCTGAAACATGCACTTCCGGAAATGCCGTTGGTGGCTGGAAACGTAGCTACCGAGGAAGGCGCTCGTGACCTGGTGGCTTTGGGAATTGATGGATTGAAAGTCGGAGTCGGACCCGGATCTATATGCACCACGCGCGTGGTTACAGGAGCAGGCGTGCCGCAGATAACGGCGATTATCGAAGCATCGCGCGCCACCCGTAACACCGGCGTGCCACTGATTGCCGACGGCGGAATCAAATTTTCGGGAGATATCACCAAGGCCATTGCGGCGGGCGCGGACGCGGTCATGATTGGTGGGCTGCTGGCGGGAACCGAGGAAGCGCCCGGCGAAACCATTCTTTACCAGGGACGAACTTTTAAGGCCTATCGCGGCATGGGCTCGCTCTCCGCCATGGCCCAGGGCGGNNCCAGCGGGAAATCGGTTCCGGAAGGAATCGAAGGGCAGGTTCCCTTCAAAGGCCCGCTAGGGGGACTGGTGGAGCAACTGGTGGGCGGCCTCCGCAGCGGGATGGGGTATTGCGGGGCGGCGACACTCAGGGATCTGCGCGAAAACGGCCGGTTTGTGCGAATCAGCAGCGCCGGACTGCGCGAGAGCCACGTTCATGATGTGATCATTACCCGGGAAGCTCCGAACTACCGTCTGGAATAAATAAGCATCTAAATCATGATGATCACAACCATACTGATAATGGAGTCTCTGTAAGTGCACCGTTTCAAATACGTGTGGCCCGCAGTTCTCTGCGCGCTGGTCATATTCGCTTTTTCGACATCGCTTTTTTCCTCCACCAACACCGGTCATTTCATAATTCCGGTATTGCACTTCCTGTTCCCCTCGTATTCGCCGGCAGCGCTCCAGAATTTGCACTTTCGGATTCGCAAGCTCGGCCACATTTCTGAATACTTCGTATTTTGCCTGCTGGTATTTCGGGGGCTGCGGCGTGACCGTCCAGGGTGGGCGCTGGAGTGGGCTCTGTGGGCCGTATTAATCGCGGCGGTCTATGCCGGCACCGACGAGTTCCACCANNATGCCGGGAAGAACGCCCGCAGTGGAAGACGTTATGATTGATACCTTCGGCGCCATGCTGGCGCAATGCTGCGTGTTTGCCTGGTCGTTTCGGCGGGCGCGCGCGAACATTAGCATCGCAGGCGATTAACCCCGTCGCCTTCCCGCGACTGTGTTACATTCATCCCGTTTAGTGGGCTGCCTTGGAGCTCATTGGGGGAATGGTTAGATGCGCCGATTTGCGCTGTTATTTCCAGCAACATACATTCTTTTAATTGTCGTCTCCGCCTCGCACGCGCAGAAGTTGCCCTGGCACCGCGTACAGGATGTGCCTGCACGGGAATCGATCCCATCAGCACTGCGGTATGAATTGCGGTTTGAAAAACCCAATACCCATCTGGTTGACGTAACAATTCATGATGATGGATTGAATGGCCGCTCGGTTCAGTTCGCGATTCCCGACTGGGCCCCCGGCTCCTACTACATCATGAATTATTCCGCGGAAGTACAGGGGTTTCATGCTTCTGATGCCAGTGGTCACGCGCTATCGTGGCGCAAGACCGACGGCCAGACTTGGCGAATGGAGTTGGCCGGCGCGAAATCCGTTACCATCCAATACCAAGTTTATGGCAATACTCTGATCAACAATTTATTGCAATACAACGACCGGCACGTATTCTTTGGCGGCCCATCGGTGTGGATGTACCAGACGGACGGAAAGGACCGGCCCATTAAGTTAGCCATCCAGCCGCCAGTGGGCTGGAAAATCGCCACGGGCATGCACCGCGAATCCCCTACTGATTTTTCAGCGCCAAATTACGACACGTTCGCCGATTGCCCGTTTGAAATTTCCGCCTATACGGAAAAAACCTTCGTCGTGCAGGGCACGACCTATCACGTAATCGTCCACGACGTGGAGAATCAGGCGGACTTCACGAAATTCTCCGCTGACCTGCAAAAAGCGGTGGCTTCGATTGTCCCCATGTGGGCCTCGGTGACGGGCACTTCGCAGCCCGCACCGTTCAAGGACTATTGGTTTCTCTTTCATGTGTGGCCGCATACCGGCGGCGGACTGGAGCACTTGAATTCCACGGAGATTGATTTCGGTACGCCCTTTGACGACGCCAGCACTATCGGCCCTTATCACAAGCTATACGATTTGAAGCTCTCCATATCAGCGCATGAATTCTTTCACGCCTGG
>PKXT01000025.1 GCA_003133505.1 Acidobacteriota bacterium | reverse complement strand
AGCAACGTGCCCTTCCGGGTGCTGCCCTAGAGTCCGGGCCTCTCCCCACGCGCATGGTGGGGAAGTAACGGCTACCTCGGCCAAATCCCACAATTCCGCAGAGGGCGGCGATCCCGGTCACACTTTGGGGACATTGTGCCGCTCTGGTGCGCTTCCGGTGCGGTTTTCTGTCGCATCTGGGGACATTGTGGGACTCTTTCCCTATCACACCTTAGCAGGCCATCTGCACCTTATCTCGCAAGACAGTGGGCAAAAATTTTGCGAAAGCGCTTCCGCTACCCCACAAGGCAAGAAAAGGCCTTCATTCCGCAATTCCCGCCTCTTTTGTACTTGCAGGCTTTACAACAATTTATACAATTTACACAAACTCAAAGGTCTATTCGGACGCCTCGCCATAGCTTGGAGTTGACTGATTTTACGGGATATGACGGGAAACAGGCTGGCAGAGCTAACGGATTTTACAAGAAGAGGTAACACAAAAGTGTTAACACTCAGGGGGTCTTTCCGCAGTCCAATCCCCAGGCTTTCCGCACTGATGCGAGTGGGTGCCATCCCTGCTCCCTGTAGCGCTGCTGAACGTGTTTGCCGCCTTTGATACGCCGCATTTTCTTGCCCCACGCGGCGGAGCAGTTGTAGGGGTTAAGCACCAACCTCCGGGCGATGCCGGCCAGAATGGGCCTGTGCCAATCCGACACGGACCGGTTCGACTGGTCGCAGAGCCGGTCGAAGATCGCCTGCGCTCTGGCCCTTTGATCCAGCGGCAGGTCGTCGAACAGGGGGCTCCCCTTCGGGAGTCTCGGGCGTTTGCGTTGAAAGATCACCTCCCGTCGAGGCTCCAGCAGGTACATGAGACGCGGAAGCCAGTTTCCCTCTGCTCCGCACTCCGCCTTGTACATTCGCCACTGCATCTCCCGCATGCCCTCGGGAATGTATGCTGGTATGTCCTTAAGCACCCAATCCTTCAATAGCATCCCTTGATACCGGAGGCGTTCCCAAGATTTTTCGGAAAAGGGAACCGGCTGTCCTGACGACGGGAATAACCTATCGAAAATCTCAGGTTCAAATAGCCGCGCCGTCGGATTCGTAATGCCCGCCTCGCGGCACGCCTTTACGCGTTTCTTATCCATAAACGAATTGTACAGCGGCGGCTTGGCATAAGACGGCAGCTGGGAGGCGCATCATTGAATCTTGGGTGGGGGCCAGCATCTGTCGTCCCGCCGCAATAGCGCGAGGAGCGTAGCGACGAAAGCTGCGGTGGCGCGCCGTGTTCCGCCCGAACGGTCTGTGCGCTGCACTCCGCGGGATGTCTCGCTCGTGCCTGGGCTGCAAAGGTGTGATTTCCAACGAGCGAGTTGGGTGTATGCTCGCCCTTGCCAGGATGCTGAAATCCTGGATAACATGAGCAAATTTTACCGATGTGAAACCAGGCATGTTGGATGAATTAAAAAAGGAGAACTTGAGAAATGAAAATGAATAAGCTCGTTAAGATTTGCATGATGGTGGCTATAGTCACCATCGTGTTCGGGGTGTATGCGTCCAGTAGCTATGGCCAGGAAACCCAAACCACAGATGACAGCACGGCCCCGGCGAATGCGCTGCCACCGACGCCGTACGTGAATGCCGGTAAGGGCTACGAGATAGGAGGAAACATAGTGCTGGTCGAGCCTGGCGGCTCGGCCGCTGGCAACACCGCTCTGGGCTACCAAGCGCTCGCCAACAACACCACGGGGTCTACCAACACGGCCAGCGGTGTTGGCGCGCTCGAATTCAATAACACCGGGAAACACAACACGGCCAGCGGTTTCGCTGCGCTCGAATCCAACACCACGGGAGGCTCCAACACGGCCAGCGGTGTTGGCGCGCTCTCTGTAAACGCCACCGGGAACGGCAACACGGCCAGCGGTCTCAACGCGCTCTACTTTAACAACGGCAGCTACAATACGGCCAGCGGTTACGCTGCGCTCGAAACCAATAGCACGGGGGCCGACAACACGGCCATCGGTGTCGAGGCGCTCCTTTACAACACCACCGGGTCCAATAACATCGCCATTGGGAATGCCGCCGCTAATAACGTCTCTGCCGGGAACAGCAACAATATTGAGATAGGCACCTCCGGAACCGCCGCCGACAACGGGGTAATCAGCATCGGAACCAGCGGAACGCAGACCTCCGCCTTCATCGCAGGCATCGCTGGGGTAACGCTTCCAACCGCCGGCGACCCTCTGGTTTTCATTGAACCTTCCACGGGACAGCTTGGAACACTCAACTGTGCCACCAACGGCCTGCCTTCCGCACAGCAAGAGGTGATAAAGCACCAGCAGGTGCAGATCGAAACGCTGCAAAGGCAGAACGAAGAACTCCAGCAACGCATGTCGCGTCTGGAGGCGCTTATCACGAAAAAATAATGTGACCTCGTAGTTTTATATTCGGCTCGTGAACGAGATGGAAATTGCGCATTAGTCGGGGCGGAAAAGGACTTTAATCGATGCCTGTGCCTTGTCAGGAAAACAGGCCAATAGAATGGTTACTTTTAATTCTTGCTTGATGCATTTGATCAGTTCCTTAGCGTCTCTGAAGCTATTCTTCTTTTGGCCTTTGGAATTGAAAAAGGGCGGAGGGGCTAGCACCATGCCCCAAGTTTTTGACCAAGCCAGATTTCTGAGATCATCAAAAGGACTTTCACACGGCAGGAAATCTAGAGCTTGGTGTTGAATGAGTTTGAGATGTTGAAGGTTCTCCACGACAGCAAACCATGCGCTATTGGTGCTTGCTCCTTTCATTTCGGCTGAGCAGGCAATGCTACGATTGGGAAATTTAAGAATCCCGAGCACGTCGATCTCACGTTGCTTCGGATTCTGATTTGACAGACTGACAGCATTCAAAACGGGAAGGAAGGCGACTTTTTCGCCTAAACCCGTCACAAGCCACGAAGGTATGTCGAAAAGCCTCTTCTCTAACAAATGTTCACTTTTAGGTTTGAGTGAATTCTTGTCACCGCGTCTATATCCTATTTTTTGGATGTGACGCCACTTCTGTCTGATCCAACTCGACGGCAGTGGCTTATTCCAGAGAGAGAGCACCTCTTGAATGCGTTTTTGAACCTCTGGAATCTGCGACCCCTCGTATTTTTTGGGCTTCTCCCAGGATTCTGACCAATCATCGAAACTTCCAGTCATAAAAAGCTCCAAGGTTTGTTTCTTGACTATAATGTCTGAGAAGAGGCTGTTCAATTCTTCTGCGCCATGTCGTGTGAAGCGGGATCAGTTTGCGTGGGTTGTCCACGGATAAGAAGGCCAAACAGCGCACCCGCCTGCCTGTCACGCGTCAGAAGGCCCGAAGAGAAGCCTGAGACATTCCGCCGTCAGGTCTACGGCTCGCGCAATGATACCATTTATTTTAATGCGCGCCGTGCCCGGCCCAAAGCGTCCGGGGGGTGTCCCTATCGCCTCGCGGGAATCCGAAGGCTTGCCAGTGACGTTGTGAAAAGTTGTGAGATCGAGCGCGAATTGCGTCGGGTCGGAGTCAATTCTGGTGTCGGTAGTGGTGTCGGTTGGTTCTACGCTGGGGCGCGCGTGGCTGCGCGCGTGTGCGCGACGCTATCGCCTCAAACCCGCATAAACATTGGCCGTTTTCGCAATCCTGCGCGGAAGTGCGTTTGGGTGCGATAGGCTCAAAAAGGCTTTGCAGGCTCTGGCTTCGGAATTCGCAGCGTCCATGAAAAGCCGAAAACGATGGTGCGGCCTTGCGGACGAGCCAGAGCATGGAACTCATCATAGTATTTGAAGAAGGCTGCGAAATCCTTCGCCGGGAGAATGAAATTGGACTGAACGCCAATGGCATGCACAGAGTAGAACGGAATCGAGCTCTCAGGAATAGGAAGACCAGCAACGAGCAAGGTTCCGCTGCTATGCGAAACTTGCCATTGGTCGTACCCCACCAAACCGAGTTGGAGCAGCCTGCTGAAATCCTTTTTTAGCGGAAGTATCTGCCCGACTCCCCACTCCATCGTGAACGCCTGCCCCGGTGTTATGTTGGTGCCACTTTTTTGCCCGTGGATTTCCCAGTCGGTGGCAAGGTTCGCGCTGGTGCCCTTGTTCTTGGTGATGTAAAACGTAGTGCCACTCGTTATATTGTTACCCCAATATCCGGAACCCACATTGTTAGATGCTCCCGCAGTGAATCGGCCCGTAGGAGCGGTGAATGCGTATCCGACGGTGACATCCGCTCGCTTTAAGTGCCAGCCCAGGTTCAGTGGCTGGACATACATGTCGGCGAAACCCGATCCGCCTCCGCCTGTACTGAGGTTGGTCCCTGTTATGTTGGCTACCAGTTCACCGTTGGCGTAGGGTAGTACGATATAGGGCATGAAATAGCCGCCGAAGAACTTGTGTTTTGGGACGTAGTAGAAAATGTTCTCATCCACCCAGAACGAATAGGTCCCATTAATACCTGGAACGCTGTTTCCGTTGGGGCCATTCAATTGGCTGGAGGAGTAATTGAGCGCCAGGTTTGCATAGGTGACGCCGGGATCGGGAATGGTACCCGCATTGAGACCAAACTGTCCCGGGACCCATTGCCCCTTCTGTTGAGCCAGCGCGGATGAGGTACCTCCCAAAAGCATGCAAGCAAAAACAATCATTTCCAGCTTGATTCGGAATCGCACTGTTATGCTCCTTTCGTTCCTTAATCCTCATAACTTGGTGATGATGGCTGCGCGAGCGGATTTGGATATTTGCTGGGGTCGCTCGACCCCGGCCATCTCCCATGAGAAGGCTGCGACTTCTTGATTCATTTCCTATCCAGGATTTCCATTCTAGCCTCCTGACCTCAGCAGATACACCCTCCGGCTCGATAGCAAGCACATCTCTGCTGCCCAGACGCCAGCGCGCCATCTGGTAACTTGGCACGCAGCATTTAAGTTCAGATTTCTTTCCTCGCCCGATTTTGGGCAGAACTCAGCAAGCGATGCTACTGCTTAATTGTCAGCATCTGATCCCGCAGGTCAAGCATGGGCTGCTGGCCAACGGAGATGAGTCCGTGCCGTGGACTGTCGAGATCGATGATTACGATTAACGCAGCCGAAATCGCGAACGTCAACACAAGCGTGGCGAAGACTTGGCGTCGGCCTCCGAGACCAAAGGTATATCCCACAGAAAGCGCCGCCAACAAGGCGAGAACACAATTCACGGAGACCACTGTCCTAGGCACATGATTTTGAAAGAGCATCCATCGCGACGCTTCCAGGTCGATGATCTGGTTCAAGGATTGCAGCAGTAGCCCCGCTCTGACGGGGCTCAGGTCTTCCGAGAAGGGCCACGCGCCCACT
>PKXT01000266.1 GCA_003133505.1 Acidobacteriota bacterium | reverse complement strand
TCGATCTGAAATGGAACATGGGATGGATGAATGACACACTTCGCTACACTGCCCGCGAGCCGGTTCACCGCCCCTTTCATCACAACGAGATGACGTTTTCGATGATTTACGCCTTCAGCGAAAACTTCGTGCTTCCCCTCTCCCACGATGAAGTGGTTCACGGCAAGCGATCGTTGCTGTCCAAAATGCCCGGTGATTCGTGGAGGCAGTTCGCCAATCTTCGCCTGTTGCTTGCCTGGCAGTATTTTCATCCCGGAAAGAAGCTGCTCTTCATGGGCAGCGAACTTGCCTCCCGCCACGAATGGTCGGAGGCGCGCAGCCTCGAATGGCAGCTGCTGGAGGCGCCCCCGCACGAGGCTATTCAGCGCCTGGTGAGAGACCTCAATCATCTTTACGCGGCCAAACGCGCCCTGCACCAGATGGAATTTTCATGGGAGGGCTTTGAGTGGCTCAGTTCCGACGATTCGCGCAACAGTGTCCTCGCATTTCAACGCCGCGCCCGCGATGCCAACGATTCTCTCGTTGTGGTGGTGAATTTTACCCCCGTAGTGCGCGATGACTATCGCATTGGCGTCCCCACGCCAGGCCGCTATGTCGAAATTTTGAATACGGACGCGGCACCCTATGGCGGCAGCAACGCCCTCAATTCCCCCGCAATTGAATCCCAGCCGGTCGCTTCTCATGGCCGGCTCAATTCCATATCGCTGCGCTTGCCTCCTCTGGCAGCCGTTCTATTGCGCTGTGAATGCTCCGGCGCGGCCACCCCCCTCTCGGAGCCGACCGTTCCTTCTGGGCCGGCTGAACAATAGCCACACGAACCCGCTCTGCGACAACTCTCCGCATTATGTGGCACCGGCAAAATCCCTTTTCATGGGACACTGTACCTCGGCGCCTGGACTTTGTCGCACGCTGTAACGCACAGGCACCATCCCTATGCGCATAAGAACAATCCATCTGGGAGATTCGAATGTTCAATGTCATAAAAGCACCTGGCCTGATTAGCCTTCGTCTGCTATGCGGCTTGATTTTTCTTGGAATCGCACCCGCATGTGCTCTCGCGGCGACAACCTATTATGTGGACTGTAGTGCGAGTTCAAATGGGGATGGCAGTCAGAGTAATCCATGGAACAGCTTGACAAATCCCAATGCCACCACGTTTGAACCGGGCGATGAGCTTTTGTTCCTGCGCGGCACTACCTGCAGTGGAAAACTCACTCCGTTAGGCTCCGGCAACGCTGGCGCTCCGGTGACGATTGATGCCTATGGCACGGGCGATCTTCCTATTCTTGACGGTGGAACGGCCAATGCGGAAACCATCTATCTCCACAATGTTCAGTACTACGACGTGCAGGATATTTCCGTCGTTGGCAGCAACAGTACGGCCATTTATGCCTATGCCGATATAGCCGGCGAGCGGCTGACCAGCATTCATCTATCGAATCTCACGGTAAGCGCGGTGAATAAGATTGCTAAGACCCGTTCCGATGGCGGTGGAATCATTTTCTATTCCGGAAAGCCAACCGCTTATTTCGCTGACGTCTTGATTGACGGCGTCACCGTCGACAACCTTACGGCAGCCGAGGGTATCAATATTGGCTCCTATTACAGCGCTACTTCGCCCGTATATAACGCTGGCGTGGTCGTTCAAAACAGTACGGTTCACGACGTTTATGGCGACGGTATTCTGGTCTGGGGTTCGGCGAATGTGGTTGTGCAAAACAATGTGGTCTATCATTCCGGGCTGTGTTCCGCCTGTACTGGCAGCACACCGGTCGGGTTATGGACCTGGTATACCTCGGGCGCCACGGCCCAGAATAACGAGAGCTATTCCAATCAGACATGGTCGGCGGCCAATACCGACGGCGGTGACTATGATATTGATTATTGGAATTTAAACAACATCTACCAATATAACTACGGCCATGATTCCCAGGGTTACTGCTTTCTGGCGGAAGGGTACACCGTGGGCGCCGTGACCACCACGAATTCCAACATCATCCGTTACAACATTTGCGCCAATGACGTCCAAAAGGACACCAGCAACGGCGAAGTTTTTCTTTACGCTTATGGGAAAGGCAGACTGGATGGGCTTCAGATTTATAACAACACGATCTACGTAAACGGAGTTCCTGGAACTTACGCCCTTTTGGACGAGGGCGCGTATTCCGGCATGATTCCAAACTTCTTCAAGAACAATCTAATCTATTCCACCGCGCCTGAAATGATCAATGCCACCAGCAAAATGAAGCTGAACAACAACCTCTATTGGAATTCCGCGGGGACGGGATACACGTTTACCTATGCGAATACGACATATTCGGACTTTGCGGACTATCAGACGGGTTCGGGGCAGGACGCATTGGGACTGAATCTCGATCCTCTGTTGAACGGCGCGGGCTACCATGATACCCCTCTGCCAAGCCTGGCGAACGGGGATTACACTCTGCAGCCCGGTTCCCCCGCTTTGAACGCGGGCGCCAATGTGTGCTTGCCAAAGAAAGCTTGTATCACCGGCAGCGCGGGCACGCAGGACTTCTATGGCCAGCCGCTGACTAAGACCCATAATATTGGCGCGTACGATGCCCCCACTGGCATGGACTTACGCTGACGTGTTTCGCTTATAGCCTTTTCTTTAGCCCGGAAAACTTTGTGCGCCGTATATTTCTCTGCCTATCGCTCGCCATTGCGCTCCCGAATCTATTGTGTGGCGGGAATAGAGCCATCCAGTCGCCCAGCCGGCCCGGTCCCAATTTTGAGCGGGCTGCCGATTTTACGCTCCCTAATGTTCGCGGCGGGACATTCCACATGGACGTCCACCGCGGCCAGCCCGCGCTAATCGCCTTTCTGCAGACGCAGCCCAACAAGGGAACCGCAAATCCATCTCGCGCGATGGTCCCCTCTTTGCTTAGCATGGATCACCAATACCGCGATTCTGGTCTGGTTATATTTATTATTGATGAAACGATATTGGCCGATTTCAGTCTCGCCCGTGTTCCAGCTGCCGTGGGAGATCATTCTGGCGAGCAACCTCGCCAAATGTCAGGCGAGCCATCCGCGAATGCGCTCCTGAATACTACCTACGATTGGAACCTTACCATCCCGATGCTTGCCGACCCCGGTGCCGATGTGGCGCGTCGGTATGGGGTCGTCACCGTTCCAACCTTGATTCTGGTAGATGCCGGCGGAAGGATCACCCATCGATGGACAGGAATCCCTCACCCCGGAGGTCTCGCCGCGGGAATCCAGCAGCTCGTCGGCGGACCAATGGCCCATCGCCCTCCTGCTGCAGACGGCGCTCCGGAAAGATAAACCAGCGCGCTACCCCAAATACAACTTTCCTGGTGCCGCTATGGAACTTCCATCCGAGAGGTTACGTAATCACAGTCAGCCTAGCAACACAGGAGGGCTGCAATGCGGAAATTAATGTTCGCGGGATTGTTTGTGGTTGGACTATCGGCCGTCGCCCAAGGGGGCACATCCGCGCCTGACCGCTGGATTCATGTCCGGGTCGTGGATAGCGGCCAGGGCGAGACCGTTAACGTGAACATGCCCCTGTCCATGGCCGAAATGGTTTTGCCCGCCATCAATCAGAAGGATTTCCATGCCGGCAAGATCTCCATTGGTCAAGCGGACATGCACGACGTGGACTTGCCCATGCTGCTCAACGCTCTCCGTGATGCTCCCGACAATGAGTTTGTCACCGTCAAAAGCTCCGATGAAGACGTCCGCGTCGCCAAGCAAGGCGGCAACCTGGTTGTCCACGTCCGGGAGTCCGCTGGTAAATCAGGAAAGGGTAACGAGCACGTGGATGTTACCATTCCCATGCGCGTTATTACCGCCATGGTTGCCAAAGGCGAACATGAGCTCGATCTCAATGCCGCTTTGCGCGAACTGGAAACTCTCGGTGATACCACGCTGGTCACCGTGAATGAGGATACCGAGACCGTACGCATCTGGGTGGATTCCCGTAATAACTCCAATTAAACGAAATCCTCGCTTGAGCGCGAGCATCTCGGCGTCCGAAGCGGATGCTCCTTCCCGATGGAACAGAATGCTATGGGATTGATGCAAGTATGCGGTTGAGGAGCAAATCATGACACGGGGACAACGAGTGCTGGCCTACTTCGGGGTCTTAGCCCTGATTGCCGTCGTGCTTGTCGCATGGGATGGCGTGATCACCGTCAGGGTGCGCGAGAAAACGCCGGGCGGCCATCTTATCTATGTGGCGGTCCCCGGCATCATGATCCCCGTGGCTCTGCACTTCATTCCCGCGCGGTATTTCCGCGGAGCTCACGACGCCCAATTGCGCCTCGTGTTGCCTGCGGTCGAAGGTGTGATCAATTCCCTTTCCAATATTTCCGACACGGTGCTGGTCGAAGTGGCCAGCCCCGGCTCCCACGTGATCGTCCGTAAGCTGGGGCGCTCCGTGGTGACGGACGTGAACGACGACGACGCTGATGTCCATGTCAGCGTGCCTCTGCGCGCTATCCGCGCCACTGCTTGCGCCATCGCCGCTAAAGTTTCCGCTGTGGACGCCGCAGACCCGCCTGATTCAACCGCTTCCGTCTCCGAACCCTCTTCTTAGCGCGCTGCTCGCAATTTCATCTTTCCTTACGGGACAAACCCGCTCCGTTCACTGAAGTCATTCAAACCGCAACTGGGCTTGCCTTGCAAGAAAAGGCCGGCGGCATGTCCTTCGCCGCAGGTCATGATATTCATAAAAGAACCGTGCTGGAAAGCGTCCTCTTCCGTCTTACTGCGGATGACCGCCCATCGCGCCCATCGCCATCGGATTGATCATTCGCGGGGTACCCGTAATCTTATCCTGAGCGTTAGTCTCCACCTTCACCAGCATCATCGTGCCGTTTTCCTTGGAGACGGATTTCACCAGCCCGTAAGGAGGAACCTGGGGCGACACCCACACGTCCGCCTTCCCGTCATTCATCTGCATATGTTCGCAGGAGAAAGTCCCCGCCGGCGTGGTGATGGTTTCCTTTCCCAAATCCTTGGCGTACTTGCGAATATCCGCCGGCTGCGGGCTCTTGTGTTGCATGGCCATCATCTGCGCCGGCAATTCAATGGGACTCTGGCCCGCCGGCTGCACCACCATTCTGGCGATGTGCGTGTCGTCTCCATCCACCACAATCAGGGTCTTGCTTACCACGCCGCCACGTTCCGATTGCGCGGTAAATTCCAGCCAGTAGCCTTCTTTGCCCTGGACGTCCTCCTTCCCCACGACCGCAAATTCAATCTGTTGCTTCTTGCCGTTATTATCAAATTCATAGGCGCCGCCCGCGCCCACCACCGGGTTCCATACGCCGCGCATTTCGGGCATGGACGACATCCCGCGTTGCGCCACCGCCGTGCCCGCGCTTGCCACCATCGCCACCACTCCCACCATCAGCAATGCCGCCACTCGCCTCATTCATTCCCCCATGGTATCTTCGCCGCTTTTTATTTCTGATCCGCGGCGGCCAAATTCAAGCACCGCGGTCAAATACTTCTACAGGTCCTGCCCTTTTTGATCCTGCATCTTTGGAATATCAAAACTGGCATGAATTGACGACGCACCCACTTTGCACGAAAAGTCCGCCGTCTTCGACTGCGGGGTGAATAGAGGCGAACCGTCGGCCCGCGTCTTCGCAAAGAAAAAGATCGCTCCGTTTACCATATTGGCCGCGTCGCGGGTATAGGTGACGTGGGTGGGCGCGANNTATATTCCTCCGCCTGCTTTGCGTCGCTGCCGGCATGTAGAATAGCCCGCTGTGCCAGCGCTCCCCGTACGGTTCGAGCGGAAGACCAATACACCAGGAATTGTTCATCGGCACCACGGGTTGTCGCGTCATCGTCATGCTCGGAAGGCATCACGCTCGCCCCATGCGAGGATGCTCCCAGGGTGCCGCCCGAACTTCCATTATTCGCGTCCGCCGGACTTAACGGCTTCCACGTTTGCTCCACGGTAACGCTTCGCACCCATGGCGAACTCTTCAGAATCATGGTGATGTCTTTATCGTCCCATTGCTGATAGCCCTTACTGTTCCACGGATTGCTGCTCGTGCCCGCGAATGTCGCCATGCCCACAAGCATGACCATCCCTACCGCGGCGACCTCACTCCGCATAATTTGCCGGTTCATCCTCAGACTCTCCTATTGGGGTTTAATGAATTTACTCGTGGTTGTGCGCCGCTAGACTACAGGTCTTCGCCTTGATTGTCCAACATTTGACCGGGTTCAAACCACGTCCGAATC
>PKXT01000231.1 GCA_003133505.1 Acidobacteriota bacterium | reverse complement strand
CCGCGCCCGCCAAAGAGCTTCTTGATGGGCAGCTCGTAAACGTAGTTGGCGTTGACATAGTCGCGCACATCGTAGTCCGCGGGACCGTAGTTGTCCCGCAGATTAAAGGGGTTTTCCGGGTTAATACTGTTCGAGGGGTTGAACCCCAGCAGACCACCGTTCGAAATCTCGTCGAACGCGTGGCTCCAAGTGTAATTGAACTGAAAGACGCCCTGCGCGCCAAAAGCTGTAAAGCGGTGTTGGAACGTGGTGGTCAGCCCATTGTAGTTTGAAACCCCCGCGCTGGTCACAAAATTTACTTGCGCAAAGCGGGGGTCGAGAGCCACGTTGCTAGGGAGGCCGGTGAAACCGTTCGCATTAAACGCGTTCACGCTGTTATCCTGCACCAGCTCATGGTAGCCGTGGTTACCTACGTAGCTAACGGAAAGCGAGCTGTTGGTGCCGAAGCTCTTCTGAACTTCCAAACTCCACTTTTGGTACGTTGGATAGTTGCTTTTGCCATCGAAAGTGGTGAGATTCGGAGGAGAAAAGAGCGGCGCAACGGCTTGAATTTGGGCCAGAGTCTGACCGGAATTAAATCCAGTGATGAAAGCGGCATTGTTTGCCGCAGCCGTCGTAAACAGGTTGCCCGTCGTCTCCCCCGGAGATATGGGCTGTAACGTCGGCACGAATTCATTGTAGTTCGGCGGGTTTTGCGAGGCGTTATCAGCCACGCTGCCCGGGAACTGATCCGAGAAAATCCCGATGCCGCCGCGGACAACGAAATTTGATGTCCAGCGATTCGTGGAACCGCTGAATGGCTGCCACGCGAAGCTGAACCGTGGTTCCCACGCAATATTCTGCAGGTCAAGCACAGCTTGTTTGCGATTCGTTTGAACCGTTTCGTTATACGGAACATTGACGATATTCGAGCCCTCTGCGCTCGTGTAATTGAAGAACGGCGAACTCGCAGTGGAGAAGCACAGGTGCTGGCAAACGGGATTGGAGAAGTGCTCGCCGCGCAACGCGATGGTCAGGGTCAGATTGGGCTTCACTCGCCATTCGTCCTGCACGTAACCCTGCAAACTATATTCCGCGATGGGCTGGTCCAAGCTGGTAGCAAACGCCTGGATCAACTCATCTCCGAAACCCTGGCTGCCGCCCGACAGAGCGCTGGCATTGCCTCCCGCATAGAAGTCCTGCAGCGTAAACGGAACCGCTAAACCGCTAGTGTAAAATCCGTAGTCGTGGTCGCTGATGTCGTTCCGGCGCCATTTACCACCAAACTTAACGGTGTGGCGTCCAATTGTCTTGGAAAAGTCATCCTGTACCTGGGCTTGGGTTACATTGCGGCCCTGTGGCCAGACGAAATTCTCGCCGCCGAACAGCCCGGCGCTACCGAGGCTGCCGTCCGCAAAATCAAGCGTTGTCGGAAAAGCCGCCAGAGTTGCCGCTAGGTTTGTTGGCTGGAAAATCGCTGTGTACCACAATCCGGCAAACAGCAACTGGTTCGATGCCGTCGGCCCAAAGGTATGGGTTTCCAGAATCTGGCCCTGATATTCCGGCTGGGTGCTGGTGGCGTTGAAAAGGGAGCTGATCGGATCAATGAAGGTGGCCTGAAGTCCGGTATCATACTGCATCCGGAAGAACATCTGGTCATTGTTCCCAATGTTGTAGTCGAAGCGGCCGGCGGCCTGCCATTCATGGGTTAGCGCGGTGGGGCTCGAGAAGAAAGAGTTGACGCAGGGCTCTGTTGTACCCAAACCGTTTGGACCCGTGAGTGTAATGCCGCTAAGGGCAGAGGTGCAGCTTTGCGCCGGCGTTTGAACTTGGCCGGTCTGGCCAGGCACGGCGCGGCTAAGCCCCGGCGCGGCGTTCCACAAATTGAAAGCGCTTTGGTAGAACGGCACGGAAGCCGACAGCCCTGAGGAGTTCAGGTTTGCAATCGCATCCGCTTGAAAGGTGGCCGAGGGAACCGACACCAGATCCGGGCCGCTCGGCAGCAGCACGCGCAACCCTTCCGTATTGAAGAAGAAGAACAGCTTGTCCTTCTTGATCGGCCCGCCCATGGATCCGGCCCACTGATTGGCATTGTCAAACGGCCGTGGAACATTGTGCGCATTGTCAATCCAGCTGTTTGCGTTTAGCGTCCTGCCGTTCCAATAGTAAATCGCATTGCCGTGGAACTGGTTGCCGCCCGACTTGGTGATGTAATTCACGTTCGCGCCGGCCAAACCGCCGAACTGCCCGGAATAGCCGTTACTCACCACCGTCGCTTCCTGCACTTCGTTTTGACCGAGCAACAGGTTCGTTGCTCCGGAATTGTTTAAGTTCAGGAATGGGTCATTATCGTCCATTCCATTGAGGGTAAAGAGGTTAGACGTTGCCGGCAGACCGTAGCTCGAAAAGTTGCCGTATCCGCCAAAAGTGTTCATCACGGAACCCGGAGCGATCTGGGCGATATAGCTCAGGTCGTTACCGGGATTGGGGACTTGCGATACCTGTTGCTGACTCAATGCCGATGCTACGTCGCCATTCTGGCTCTGCAGCAGCGGTGCCGCTTCAGTGACCGTCACAGTCGTTCCCGCAGTGGCTACCGCCAATGCAAAGTTAGAAGTGGTGGTCTGGCTGACGCTGACGTCCAACGTTGTCTGGGCTTTCTGAAAACCAGTCGCTTCCACCGTAACGGTGTACGAACCGGGCTCCAGAAGGGAAAAATTGTAACCACCTCCGGAACCGGTGGTGGCTTGGAACGTTGTGCCCCGCGCCACGCTCATCAGCGTTACGGTCGCCCCCGGAACCACCGCTCCGCTCGGATCGGTTACCGTGCCACTAACGCTACCCGAATTTACTGTTTGCGCCGCAACCCATGTCGGCCCTGCCGACAAGGTCACGAGGAGCGCAAGTATTACGAACAAAATACGCTTGACCTTCATTTGTGATTCCTCCTGATCTGAACTCCTCGTTAGATCATCTGTTTTATAGTCTGCTGTCTGAATCGGTGCGGCCGCACTACGACTATTTGCATTTGTACGGCCAAATACCTGCCAGTCGTAAGTCTTGTGCCTTCACCACTTTCTCGGCGTGTTGGGAAGGAAGAGTAGCCCGCATGCTAGAAATAGAATGTGACCTTTGGTAGGAAGCTAATGTCTCAAGTTAATATGTTTTTCCGTAGATGACTGTAAGCTTGCAGCACAAGGGCAAAGCTTGTTCTACAAAGGCAGCCGTCAAAAAGGGTGTCGAGCTGGCCTCACATGAACCCGATTGAGAGTCAGGTTCATGGATGAGAGCGCACCTGCCAGGAGGAATAGCGGCGCATGATAGGTACGGAGTGGACCACGCTAATTGATCGGCGAGATGGTAATAATTGGGAGAGGAAGCGACGCAGATGGGGTGGAGTCTTGCAAGGGCAGGAAGTCGATCAGAAAGCGGGACGATCACCTTAACGTGGCGCCCTCCCCTCTCTCTCTAACAAACCAGTCCGTAACAATCTAGGGGAAATCATTCCTGGGAATTGTCGTACCTAAACCCAGGTTGACGAAGACCGCCCTAATAGTGACGTAATCGCCCAACAAGCTGGAATCATAGGTTAGCAAGTGGCCTGGAGGTGAATTCGGCGTTGCCAGCACTCTTTATTCTTTATTTGCGACTTTCGCTGCCAACCAGCCTCTCAACCTCACCATTTCCTTTGGAACCGCGGCCGAAAGAATCTCGGGCGTACCCGAGGTGATGAGGACGGTGTCCTCCACGCGATAGTGCATCTGCTTATCTGGGAACTCTATGATGGGTTCGACAGTCATTACCTGGCCATGTTGGACCGGCCCGGTCGGCCTTACCCCTTTATTGCTCACGTCGTGCGTAGCCATGCCAGCAGAGTGGCCCGGATTTCGCCGTACCCATAAGATCCGCACCGGAATGGGTGCTGAGGAAATAAACCAGCGCACCCCGAAGCTGCGTGATAGGCGACCCAGTTTGGAAACCAAGCTTCGCCTGTTCGTCCTTCGGGAGCGACAGCAGATTTGGACTGTAGACTTGCGCGGTTCGCTTTTCCTGCCGCGGTTCAAAAAGGACCGCAATATTCTTTTCCACATCCATAAACAGCACGGCCCCGGGGTCGGCGATTCCCGTGTAATAGTAAAAAAAATTATTCTCGCTATAGTGCGCAGCCTCGGGCAAGTGACTATTGGCGAAAAACAAGACGTAGCTGGTCTTGACCTGCTTGGCAAGCTCCGCCCTGCGGCGCGCGAACTCGTTGGGACCGCCCAGATCGTTGGGCCTTCAATGCGGAAATGTTTCCCACGGCGGAGACCGAAGAAAAAGTAGCGGCGCGGCATCTCGCCTGTAAGTAGCGCTGTAGCGACTTCTCCTGCGAGCCCTTTTCTTCGAACGCAAATATTATCCTCGTAAAAGAAACAGCCTGGAATACCCTGCGAGGGGTGTTCCAGGCTGCTGACTTGCGGCTAGGTGATGTGCCACGAACCGCGTTGTGTGTCTGTACCGGTTATGGACGCTTGGGGTCGCCGCCGCCCTTTTCCTCAGGTGCAGCGTGAGGCTCATTGTGAGGAGCGGTCGCATGGGGCGGCGTATTGTGCGGCGCTGCAGCATGAGGCTCATTGTGAGGAGCGGTCGCATGGGGCGGCGTATTGTGCGGCGCTGCAGCGTGAGGCTCATTGTGAGGAGCGGCCACATGGGGCGGCGTATTGTGCGGCGCTGCAGCGTGAGGCTCATTGTGANNTCTCGCGCGGTGGTGCTTGGGTGCGGCCCTCATTCGGATGCGCGGTGGACGGATTGTGGTTCATCTCGTTGGGATGCGACGTATTCGTCCGGCTCGGCGGCGGCGTACGAGGAGTGGTTCCCGCCATGTGTGATCCATTATTCATGTTGCGGTTCGCGCCCGTGGCAGTTCCGGCCGCCGGTGCTTTGTATGGTGCACCAGCTGTCTTGGCAGCAACGGGGTGGCTAAAGTCTCCGGGTTTTGAAGTAGCCGCAATCGCGGGACGGCCATGGTTTACGGAGGCGAGCAATGCATGGTTCGTCGAGGCAGCGCGCGCGTGCTCAGTTTGTGCCGCCGTTGCGGGAACGTGAGTCTCGCTTGCCGCTCT
>PKXT01000234.1 GCA_003133505.1 Acidobacteriota bacterium | reverse complement strand
GAAGTGCAGGAAAGCACGTTTGCGATCACCAATCCCGGCGTCTTCGGCGGCTTAATGGGCCTGCCGGTGATCAACCAGCCCAACGTCGCGATCCTGGGCATTGGAACCATTCAAAAGCGCCCCGTAGTGATTAATGACGCCATCGCGATCCGGTCCATGGTTTACGTCACCATGTCGTACGATCACCGGGTGGTGGATGGCGCGGTGTCGCACCAGTTCCTGAGCCGGGTGAAGTCGGTGCTGGAAAACTGGAGCGAAGCGGTACTGTAACTCCTGCTGTTTTCGCGGGACATGTGATCGGCTTTTTCGACCTGGCGCACGCTTGAACCTTCAGCGCGCAAATGGTAAAAGCGAGGAAAAATTAATGGCTAATATAAAAATCACGCTGAGGCCGAATGGCCCGTACCGCGTGGAAGCGCCTGAAGGCGGCGTCGAACTGATTGACGTGGACGGGAAACCGATTGATGTGAGCGCCAAGCCGGCATTTTCGTTGTGCCGTTGCGGCGCGAGCGTGCAAAAGCCTTTTTGCGATGGCACCCACAGCAAGATCGGCTTTCAGGCCGCCGAAGCCGCGGTCCGGGCCGAAGCGCCGCCCAACAAACCCTGACTTCGCGTTGCATACCGATGATCTTTGTCGCCGGTATCTGCCCATCTCGCTGATGGCGCGTTTGCGGAATCCTGAGAATTAATTCAGGCGCGGGCGCAAGTCGTCAGCGAATTTTTCCACCTGCGACAGTGCCACCAGGCTTATGCCGCTATTGGCGAAGAGCCGGACCACGAACTGGTCGCGCGGATTTTCGGGGCTGGCGGACGCTTCCGTGATGGCGGTGAATTCCGAGTGCGGCTGGCGCGCGCGAATCGCGTCGAAAGTGTAAGCCAGCACCTTGGCTTGCGCGGGATCGCGCGCCAGGGACAACGCGTGAATATAGCCGTGCGTGCCGTTGCGGCGGTATCCATAATCCACCCACAACGGATCGCCCGCCTGGGTGAACTCCTCCACAGGAACGGATTTTTTCATGTGCTGCAAAATTTGCCGGGTCAGCCGGTCGAGCCAGGGCGCAAATGATTCGGGGCCATTCACGTCCGCGTAGACCAGCGATCCCAGATAGATTCCGCGCAAGGGTGAATCCGGAAAATTCCATTCGCCGGCATTGAAGTAAATCCCTGGTCAATCATCAGCGCGCGATAATTTTGTCCTCCGGCAGTACGTTGGAAAATCGCCTGGCGGCCGGTGGTGTTGCATGTCCATTTGTCGAAGACCAGCATGCCCCGAAAGTCGGCGATATTTTCCAGGTTTCGTAACTGCTCATCGGGCAGATAATCGGTCACCGGCTGGGCCACGGGATCGCCCGTATAGCGCGAGCCAAACTGCGCGCCCGATTCGCACGGTTTGCGCCCCCGCCCCAGTTGCATGCAAAGCTCCTCGGTACCGGCGATTAATTCCTCGGTTACCTACACCACCGCCGCGGGAGGCACCGGCAAGCCCAGCCTCGCTGCCATACGGGTACCGAGCAATTCATTCGCCAGGATGCGGGAATGCTGGGGATTATTGCGAAATTTGACCACGTAATAATGACCGTCATCGCAGCGCATGAGGTGCGATTGGGCTCCGCCCCGCATTCGCCGGATATGCTCGAGGGCCAGCGGCATCGGCGGGTATCCTAACGGCTTGCGCGGCGCAGAGCAAGCGAAAGATATTTATGCGCGGGCCACATGCTCCGNNCGGGAGTGCGCCGAAGTGTGACAGTTGCCCATTGAGGCGGCGGGGCAAATGGGGCCCGGCGGTATTAGCCCCGGGCCTCTTCCCGTTTACAGTTCAAGACAGAGACGAATTGCCCAACAAGATGCTAGCGGCGTTTGCCGCGGCCTTTGGCGCTACCACCTTTGGTATCGCCTTTCCTTTTAGATGCGGCGCCTTTGGAACTCTTTGACGACCCGCCACGCTTGGCACTGCCTCCGCGTTTCGCGCCGCCTTTTCTGCCTGACCCGCCGCGCTTGGCTGCCGAGCTCCGGCTCGAAGCGCTGGCACGGCCCTTGCCTCGGGCTTTGCCTCCGCCCTTACTTTCCGATGACGCGCTACGCGAGGAGCCGCCGCGCCCCGAAGCTTTCTTGCCACGCCCGCCCGAACTCTTAGCCGATTTCTTCGCTGCGCCGCCGCTGGATTTCTTTCCGGCGCTTTCCGCTTTGCCTCCGCGCGCGGCGCTGGACTTCTTCCCTGCGTTGACTGATTTTGTGCCGCCCCTCCCGCCACCTTGCGATGCGGGCATGGGAGCGCGCTTTGATTTTGCCATCCCAGCCGCACCGCCATTTTCCATGCCACCGCCGCCGGAAGATGCCCCTCCTCCCGAGCGCTGTTGCGAGCCGCCGCTTGCGCGTCCCGATGCGGGAGCGGTTTCGCCAGCGTCGTCCTCGGCGTCGTCATCATCGAGAGCGTCAACGCTATCGTGTTCGGCGGGCTCGTGATCGTGTTCGTGCTCGTCCTTGTCCTTGTGATCGTGCTCCTCTTCGTAGCGAGGCAGCTCGTCGTTATCGTCGTCATCCATTTTTGCGTGGAACATCACATCCTCCGTTCAGCGGCGCTTCACGGGCGCTGGTTCCGCGCCACGCCTGCGCAAAAATCCTCACTCGCGCTTATAACGTTTGCGCGGAACACTTGTCAAGGAGCATAACCCTGTATGCCCTATTTTGACTTGCCTCGCGTGACGCAAACCTGAATTTTCCGCGATATTTCCTGAGGCCACGCCAACGAGAATGACGCGAAGGAATGATGGCCATTTATCGCCGCTGACATTTCGCTCGTCCTGGCTCCGGCGGCGTTTGCACCGAAAAAATGTATTTATCACGTGCCAAAGGATTTACGGGTGCGCGACTGTCAGCGCTGTAGCGATTAAAAACGGTTCTTTTGTGTACTCATTTTCCATCGTGTGACCTCCCTAATTCCGCCATAAGGCCGGCTGCCGGTGCGACGGTCCCCAGGTTTCAGCGGGTACCTGGGGCACCCCTAAGGGCTTCGCACATGCGCGAGGCGCTCCAAATGGCTTCACCACAGAGGACACAGAGGTCCACTGAGAGTCCCGAGGTCCCCCGAAGCCACGGGGGAGGGCTCCAAAGCCGGTTCTTTCGACGCACATCGTTTTCATAGAGGCCACAACGCCCCCACCAACGTATTCCTCCGTCCGGTATGGCGCACCTTTCCATTTTATCCGGGTATTGGGAAATGCAAGGCCCAAGTTTGTAAGGATTCTTCGCCGCGGCGTTCGGTTATGTCATTACGCGCTAGTGTACTGTCCTACAAAT
>PKXT01000256.1:1360-10955 GCA_003133505.1 Acidobacteriota bacterium | reverse complement strand
CGCAAGCAGCATTGCCGGGCAGATGAACCTGGGCACCGGCGTGGCGCTGGGACTGAAGAAATTGGGAAGGGACAGCGTGGTGGTTTCGTTCTTTGGGGACGGAGCGACCAGCTTTGGCGGTACGCATGAAGCAATGAATTTCGCCGGCGTACATCGGCTGCCGATCATCTTCGTCTGCCAGAACAATTTGTGGGCGGAGTCGGTGCCACTGCGATTGCAAACCGCGCTGACGGATCTTTCCGATCGCGCAAAGGCCTATGGGTTTCCGGGCATCANNCGGTCTATGACGCGGCCAATGACGCTATCGCGCGGGCGCGCAAAGGTCAAGGGCCGACGTTCATTGAATGCAAGACATATCGCTGGTATGGGCACTCGGAAATTGACCCCGCGAAGTACCGTTCGAAGGAAGAACTGGAGTCGTGGAAGAAGAAGGACCCCGTGGCGCAGTTCGAAAAGAAACTGTATGCCGAAGGGCTGCTCAACGACGAGATGAAGAAGGCCATTGCCGTGAACATCACGGAACAAATCAACGAAGCTGTGGACTTTGCAGACCAGAGTCCCTATCCCGACGCGTCCGAACTGACGGACTACGTGTGGGCCTAAGGTAAAAGAAAACATGCCAAGAATAATCACTTATATTGACGCGATAAACGAAGCTCTGCGGCAGGAAATGGAGCGGGATGAGCGGGTGTTCCTGCTCGGCGAGGACATTGGACTTTCCGGAGGAGTATTCAAGGCGACCGCGGGACTACTCGACAAGTTCGGCGAGGACCGGGTAATCGATTCCCCGCTGGCCGAGGGTATTATTATTGGCGCTTCGCTGGGCGCGGCGATGGTGGGATGGCGGCCGGTACCGGAAATACAATTTGCGGACTTCATCACGCCGGCGATGGAACAACTAATCCAGCAGGCCGCGAAGCTGCGGTATAGAAGCGCGGGGGCGTTTGAATGTCCCATTACGGTGCGGGTGTGCTGCGGCGGCGGGATGGGCAGCGGACTCTACCATTCGCAGGAAAACGCGGGGTGGTTCGTACATGAGCCGGGACTGAAAGTGGTGATGCCGGCGACAGCATATGATGCCAAAGGGCTGCTACTGGCTGCGATTCGTGATCCCAACCCGGTGCTTTATTTTGAGCACAAGAAACTGTATCGCGGGGTAAAGGACGACGTGCCCGAAGGCGACTATACTGTGGAGATTGGACGCGCGCTGGTTCGCCGCGAAGGCACTGATCTTACTGTACTCACGTATGGGTCAATGGTTCACACCGCGCTGGCGTCAGCCGAAGAGATGGCCAAGCAGGGCGTCTTCGCTGAAGTGGTGGATTTGCGGACTCTTTCGCCGCTCGACAAGGACACGATTCTGGCGTCAGTGCGCAAGACTAACAAATGCATGATTGTCCATGAAGACAAACGCACCATGGGCATTGGCGCGGAGCTGGCGGCCATTGTGAGCGAAGAAGCGTTCGAGGATTTGGACGGACCGATTATGCGCATCACCGGCCCCGATGTACCGGCCATTCCGTTCAGTCCGGCACTGGAAAAGGCCTGGATGGTGGACCAGCCGAAAGTCGTCGCCGCGATGGAGCAGTTAGCGGCATATTGATCCCGCAGAGGCCTCTCTTACCAGGGTTCAATACCCGTTTTAGCGGCTATACCCTCTGGTCTGGGTTGCCTAAGAGGATCTTCAACACACCACGCTGTAGCTCCCCTATGCGGCAGTTAGTAACATCAGCATGGAATTTTCCCCTTTGCATACCGCTGGGAATTCTAAACCAATGTGCGGCCACCATCCACGGGAAGAACCTGGCCCGTGATGAAGTTGGAGTGGGCGAGAAAGGAAACGGCATCGGCGATGTCGTCGCCGGTCCCGGTGCGCTGGAGCGGGACGCGACGAATGTAGTCTTCAATGTGGGCGGCGTCTGGAGACTCAGACGGCGGAGATTTGTGGTGCGGCGGGTCGCCGGCAAACTGTTCCGGAAACTCGATGGTGCCGGGGGCGACAGCGTTGACCAAAATATCGGGGGCGAGGGCGCGGGCCAGGCAACGGCTGAGCATGATGACTCCGGCCTTGGACACGCAATAGTGGGTGTAGGCGGGCCAGGGCAGGAGGCCTCCCAGCGAAGCCAGGTTGATGATGCGGCCCTTGACGGCGGCTTCCCCACCGGCCATGACTCCATCGGCCGTTGCCCCATCAGAGGTTTCGTTGCGGCGCATGAGCGGCGCGGCGGCCTGAGAGCAAAGCATCTGCGATTTCAGATTGACGGTCATGATGTGGTCCCACTGGTCTTCGGTCAATTCTTCGAACTTTTCGCGGAAGAAGATACCGGCGTTGTTGATCAGAATGTCCAGGCGGCCAAATTCTCTTTCCACGGCGGCAAACATGGCCTCCACTTCCGATTTCCGCGAGACGTCCGCTTGAATGGTTAGTGACCGGCGTCCGAGCGCGCNNTATCCGCGCCATCCGAAGCGAGGCGTAGCGCAATGCTGCGTCCAATCCGTTTGCCCGCGCCGGTGACGAGAGCGACTTTGCCGGTTAGATATGCCGCCATGTCTTCCTTTGCCCGCCTGCTGCCGATAACGTTTACAACTAACACATCCGTGTATACGCTCAGCCTGACGCTCCAGCGTACATTTTATATCCGGTGGATGCCAGACGGATTGGAGCAATCGTTGGAGATTCCTCTTCGTTCCGATACGGCGTTGGGGCTCTGCCGNNCTTCGCGTTTTCCGGGATGACAAAGGGGTGGGGGCGCGGGATTGGAGAGCGAGAATAACAAAGCGACAATCAGAACACCCCGAGAGGGGCAGATTGAACACGAGAGTGGCTTTGCTGCACAGGCGGCAGGCTGTAGTACAATTTCGGCGTTCGAAGAGGGATATAGCCGGAAAGAGTTTGAATTATCACTGTGGTTAGGCTATCGCTCAAATAGCGAACGAGAATTGGGTGGTCGGCCCATAGTCTAGTTAAATTATCGGCTATTGGAACGCCAGGCCTATTCGAACTTGTTTGGGAATTGCAGACTGCATTTCGACAACAAAAGAGGTCTTAGAATGCGCCCGCATGTGATTTCGAATCGGAATGTTTCACGAACGACAAATTTTAGTCTAGGTTTGTTTCTATGCGCGATCTTCCCGGCGGCGGGGATGGCCCAGGCTCCGAAGGCGGTGATCACAGCGACGGTGGATGAATCGCGCCTGGTCACGCTGACCGGCAACATTCCCTCTCCGGCGCTGGATCCTCGAAACGACCGGGGGCGAGTGGACGACTCCCTGGCGCTCGAACACATGATTCTGCTGCTCAAACGCTCGCCTGAAAATGAAGCGGCGCTGCGAAGCGAGATTGACGCGATACA
The DNA here is from genome assembly GCA_003133505.1 of Acidobacteriota bacterium. GTDB lineage: Bacteria > Acidobacteriota > Terriglobia > Acidiferrales > UBA7541 > PALSA-278. Next base: position 7,602 of record PKXT01000256.1, on the reverse strand, counting down.
TGATTCCGCTTCGCCGCAATATCATCGCTGGCTCAGCGCGCAGGATCTGGGGACGCGGTTCGGAGTGGCGCCCCACGATANNAAAGGATTCACGGTCAATCTGGTCCGTGAAAATGCGTTGATGATTGATTTCTCGGGAACCGCGGGACAGGTGAGCGAAGCGTTTCATACGGAAATCCACAACCTGGTGCTCGCGAATGGCGACAAGCACGTAGCGAATGTAAGCAATCCGGAGATTCCCGCCGCGCTCGCCCCCGCAGTGGAAGGGATTGCATCGCTGCACGACTTCTTCCCCAAGCCCCATCTGATCAGCCGGGGAACGGCGAGCTATGACCGCGAAAGCCATCAATGGCATCCGNNGCCACGATCTACAATCTGCTGCCGCTGTGGAAGCGAGGCTTTACCGGCAAGGGCGTGACCATCGCAACGGTTGAAGATTCGAATCTGGCTAATCCGTCGGATTGGTCCACTTTCCGGCAGACATTTGGGCTGGACACATTCACGAGCGGTACGTTCACGCAGGTATATCCGAACTGCACGAACCCGGGCGCGAATGGAGACGAAGTGGAGGCTGATTTGGACGTCGAATGGGCCAGCGCGGCTGCGCCGGACGCGGCGGTGGAGCTTTCGGCGTGCAAGAACACCAAGACGACTTCGGGGCTGGACCTCGCCATTCTGGGGATACTGGAAGCAGCGCCGCCGCCGGAGATCATCTCGGACAGTTACGGGTTTTGCGAGACGATTACCGGCCAGACGGAAATTGCTCTGGAAAATTCCGAGGCGCAACAGGCTGCGGCGGAAGGCATAACTNNTATTTCATCGCGCAAGGCGATACCGGGGCGGATGAATGCGCTCCCGGGGAGCGCACGCGGTATTCCACTCTGGGCATCAACAGCGGAGACAATACCGCTTCGGCATATGCGGTAGACGTGGGCGGCACGGATTTTCAGGCCCAGTATAATTTCGACGTTTACGGCATTCCGGTCAGCGATTTTTGGAGTGCTACGAACAACCCGCAGACCCTGGCATCCGCGCTTTCCTATATTCCGGAGATCCCGTGGAATGATAGTTGCGCCAGCCAACTCATCTACAGCGATCCCGTAAATGGGGGCTTCTCGCAATCGTATGGGGCGTCGGGATTCTGCAATTCCTCACAGGGAAATAGCTTTCTGGATTTCTACGGAGGCAGCGGCGGACCGAGCACGTGCTTTACGGGCCAGCCGTCAATTCCCGGAGTGGTAAGCGGCACATGCCAAGGCAATCCGAAACCTTCGTATCAAACGGGCGTGCCGGGGATTCCCAATGACGGATTGCGTGACCAGCCAGACCTCGCGTTCTTTGCCGCGGATGGCGTGTGGGGCAGCTTCTATGTGGAATGTTTCTCTGATACAAAATTTGGCGGGTCGCCCTGCACGGCCAAGAACGATGCGCTAATGGAAGGCGGCGGAGGCACTTCTTTTGCGTCGCCGGCTATGGCGGGAATTCAAGCGCTGATTGATCAGCAGTATGGTAAGCAAGGCAACGCCAATACCGTCTATTACAAACTCGCTGCGCAGCAATTCAAGCGGTACAGCTCGGCAGCGTGCAATGCCAGCCAGACCAATGGCGGCTTGCCGGGGAGTTATTGCGTTTTTAATGACGTGCAACTTGGCGACATGGATATTCCCTGCGGACAGAACAAAGACGGCAACTACTACGATTGCTATGGCGCCGCTTCCCCGATTATTGGCGAGCTTTCGACTTCAAATTCCACGGGAGAGCCAGCCTATCCCGCGACGATTGGCTACGATCTGGCCACTGGACTTGGTTCGGTGAACGCGACGAATCTTTTTGACGCTTGGCCCAACGCGAAGTGACGTGCGAATGATACTCAGCGCGTGGATATCTATCTGCGCAAAACCGAAAACCCAACTGCCATTCAAAATGAGGTACGCGTGATTCTTGACGTGCTGGCCATTGCGGCGCATCCCGACGACGTGGAGTTGACGTGCGGGGGAACGCTGATCAAGATGGCCGACATGGGCTATCGAACGGGTGTGCTTGATTTGACGCGCGGGGAAATGGGGACGCGAGGCAGCCCGGAGATTCGCGATCGTGAAGCCCTGGCAGCGGCGAAAATCATGGGGCTGGCGGTGCGCGCGAATGCCAACCTGCCGGATTCGCGCCTGGAAATCAAGGAAGAGTACAAGCGCGCGATAGCGGTACACATTCGCGAATTGCAGCCGAAAACCGTGATACTTCCCTACTGGGAGGGCCGGCATCCGGACCACTATATTGCTTCAAAATTGGGATATGAGGCTTGCTTCATCGCCGGGCTGAAGCAATATCCCATCGAAGGCGAGCCGTTTCGCCCGTTCAAGATTCTGTATTCCGCGGCGTATTCCCCGGTTGGCCCTACGTTTGCCGTGGATATTACCGAGCAATACGACCGGCGGCGCGAGGCCATCCTTTCGTATCCTTCACAATTCATACCCGTGGAACGCGGGGAGAAGGTCTTTATGCCGCTCGACCGTCTGGAAGCGGAAATGAATCTTGTGGCCAGCAATTATGGGCGAATGATTGGTGTGACGTACGCTGAGGGCTTCATCGCGCGCGAAGTGCTCCAAGTGGATGACATTGTGAAAATGCCGGTGCGCTCGATCTAACGCGCCCGAGAACCGGCAATCAACAGCGGCGGCCATCATTGNNGACAGATATCTGAACCGGATAATTTACCTGGATAACTAATTTCCCTCCATTGACATCCGAAGGCGTAGAGCGAACCATGCTCCAACTAACAACAGGGACAATAGCCTTCGACCGTGTATAATTGCGATAGCTAATGCAGCTCGCTCAGGGAGGTGGCCAATGACCATCGTAGCCGCCCGAATTTTATCCTCGCTCCTGGCACTCAGCATTGCGATTCCGTCGACATTGGCGGCGCCGCAAAGCCAACCGCAAAACCCGCCGTCTTCTGGGACAATGGGGACGCCTCCAAGTACGCCGACGAGCGGCGGGGGAAACTCAGCGGGAAGCGCCGCCCAAAGCACGACCCCAACACCAGACCCGAATCAGCCGCCGACGAACGTGAAAAGCGGTAGCGAGGCGGACGTTAGCTCCATTGGCAACCGGGGCGTGGGCAAGGGGCTGGATTTTTACTCGCTGCAGCACGAAATTGAGCTGGGCAAGCAGTTGGCCCAGCAGGTTGACCAAACCTCAAAATTTGTTACTGACCCCGTGGTCACCGAGTACGTAAATCGCGTGGGCCAGAATCTGGTGCGCAACTCGGATGCNNTTCGCGCTGCCGGGCGGATTTTTTTACGTAAATAGCGGACTGATTTTGCATGCCGATGAAGAGTCGGAACTGGCCGGCGTGATGGCCCATGAGATCGCCCACGTAGCCGCGCGCCACGGCACGAAAAACGCCACCAAGGGCCAGTTGCTGCAAATGGCCACCATTCCACTGATGATTTTGGGACCAGCGGGACTGGCGGGCTATGGGATATACGAAGGGCTGCAAGTCGCGCTGCCCATCACCTTTCTGAAATTTTCGCGCACCTCGGAAGCGGAAGCGGATTACCTCGGTCTGCAGTATATGTACAAGGCGGGCTACGATCCCAATTCCTTCGTAACGTTTTTCGAGAAGATTGAAGCCCAGGAGCGCAAGCAGCCCGGCACCATTCCCAAGATTTTCGATTCCCATCCGCCAACGCCGGAGCGGATTCAAGCGGCGCAAAGAGAAATCGCCACAATTCTACCCACGCGCCCTGAATATATCGTAACCACTTCGGATTTTGATCACGTGAAGATGCGCTTGCAGAGCATCCAGTTCAGCTCGAAAGCGCCCGCTTCACCCAATAAGCCGTCACTGCGGAAGCGCACCACACCCAACACGACGACAACCACTGGTTCTCCGACTTCCACCACCGGCAGCGATCCAGGAACTAGTACAGGAGATGATGACAGCGGGCGTCCGACACTCAAGCGCCGTACGGACCCCACAACCGACCCAAGCGGCAACGGCGGGGCTTATCCCGTGCAGCCATCAGGCCAGTCGCAGCCGGCAGGTCAATCACAACCATAGACCGGTTGGGGGGCACAATAGCGTTACTGAGAAATTCGCACGTTGCCCGAACGGGATATGCGTGCTTATGGTTTAGCGGGGCAAAAGTGAGTTGCTTTCCTGATATATTTGCCCTGGCGAAAACGGCGCTATGAACCCACCATCGGCGTTAAATGATCAGCGGCGATCGGAAGGGGCTTCGGCGATACCGAGGCGCTTCAGGCCCTCCGCGTAGTAACGGCGATAGACGATATCCCATTCCTCGCTGCCTTCCAGAATTTCGCGCTTTTGCGAAGTAATTTTCTGGCGCACTTCCACGTCCACCTGAGCTTCCTGGCGAAGAAGATTCTGGAGCAAATTCTGGATTTCCTTGCGGATGGTGTCGCGATCCTCGACAAATTCGACGTCGCTGGAACTGACTAGAACGTCCAAAATACGATGCGACAAGCGCGTGGTTTTTTCGTAGCTCAGGCGCATCAGCGAAGCACCAGCCGGCGTTCGCGGGCCAGCTGTCCTTTTACTTTCTTGTACATTTCCTGATAGGATGCGCCGGTGCGGCGCATGTCCTCGGCATAGCGGCCGAGGATTTCCCGCACTTCCTCGTTGAGGCGTTCTTCAATGGCAAGCTCGTCGGCCATGGCCTGGCGAACTTTCTGGGTGATCTGATCCACCGCTTCAGTCTCAATGGATTCGGATTCGACCAAGCCGCGAACGACTTCGCGAGCCATGTAGGCGACGTAATCTCGCGCTAACAGCATCGGTTCCCCGTATCCATCGCTATAATCGTATCAGCCGCATCCCGTTGGCGTCCAATGCGAACACAATGCAGAGGGGAAAATGCACGCCGCGCGGACATTGACGCGTGTGCGTGCTTCCGCTAGGATTGGCAAGGGCGGGCGGTTAGCTCAGCGGTTAGAGCGTCCCGCTTACACCGGGAAGGTCGTCCGTTCAAATCGGACATCGCCCACCATGCACGCTACGGGGTCGTAGTTCAGTTGGTTAGAACGCCTGCCTGTCACGCAGGAGGTCGCGNNGGTTCGAGTCCCGTCGGCCCCGCCATATAAACGCAGTAGATTTAGACGTTTACGCGGCAATTGTCAGTCCGTGAAGTTTTATTTGTGGGGACAGTGGGGACAGTTTCGGCAATTCAAACCCTAATCCAGCGTCCAAACCACATTGAATTCTGAACGCCTTATCGTCCCTTAGCTTGCTGTACGTGTCAGTAATTTCCCTTCCCGCGTGCCCGATCCAAAAGCGAGCGATGTCTGGTGAGACATGCGTGCGCCTCAGTTGGGTAACGCGGAAACGGCGAAATGCATGAAGCCCCGCCTTCGTGATCCCCAGGTCTTTCAGCATGGGGTGAAGGTGACGGCGTAGAATGTTCGTCTGCAAGAGAACATGACCGACTCGGTTGCGGAATAGGAAACCAGATTGGCGATCCCCGATATAGTCTTTCAACATCGCGGCCATCTCGGGATGTAGGTCAATCTCCCTTATGGCTGAGTGTGTCTTAGGAGATTGCACGGTGTTATGCCACAACGATTGTTGAATGCTGATAACGGAGCAATCATGGGATATGTGCTTTCCGATTTCCAATCCCAGGATTTCTCCGGCTCTAGCACCGCTGGATGCGAGAAGGGCAAACAGCACCCTCCACTTCCCTTCTGCTTTCGCTACGATTTGAGTCACTTGTTCGGATGTGAACACCGGCTGGCGTTGGTTCGTGATAGCGGGAGCGTCAATANNAATTCCGCATTCCACTTTCGCGGGTAACGTTCCTCGCCTTCCTGGTCAACGGCGGATGCCACGCACAGTTTCACAATGTTGCAGTTACCTTGAATCGAAGCGGGTGAGAGACCTGCGGCTGATAGCTTTTCCACTAAACGTTTCATCGCCGCATTTCCGACATCCGACAACGGGAGATCGCCCACAACCGGATTCACATTCTTGTTGAGAAGATAAATCCAGTTAGAAAGCGTGGCCGGTTTTACTGGATGGCGCTTTCTTTTCTGGACATTCGCCAGCCAAATGTCGGCCTGATGCCGGAAGGTCTCACCCGATTCGATTGCGTTAATACGGTCAAAAGTTTCCACCGTACAGACGCCAAGCTGTGTCAATTTTTCATCTCCCAAGCGGCGTGCCTCTGATCTGGTGATCTTCCCCTTGCCGATTGCCGGTCCGATGAAAATGCTTCTTCGGA
>PKXT01000256.1:0-1353 GCA_003133505.1 Acidobacteriota bacterium | reverse complement strand
TGGAATCGCTGCCGACGACGTTCTCTCGATCTCCGGCAGATTGCAAGGACTATTTGACCCTTTGGTCGAATTACACCCAATTTCCTCCATGCCGCCATTCCCACAATGCCGCTGCCAAGCAGACGAATCCGCTCACACACGCACACTGATTTTGTTTGGTGATGGCTCACCGAAGGATTCGGAAGCCTGTCGTTGGCCCTGTTAAGGGCACGGCATGGAAGTGGATCGTCCGTTACGAGCCACGCATCCGGGAAATCGAGAAACCCGGCCGCATATCGGGACTGCCAAGCCAGGACTGCGCTTACATATCTATTATAACACGAAGAAGCCAATCAGAAAAGCCTGTTCCAAATTCGGTAGTGTCTCAGTTTGAAATCGGGGGGCCTATGACAACCACAGGGCGGTTGTCCTGGAAAAAGAAATAGGAAATAATGTCTTGAAACCTGAACGTGCACTTATTCTACGATAGCTCCGCCATGAGTCCACCGTATTGCCCACTGTGAGATGTTGATGAACGATCCAAAATTCCAGCTTGAGCGCGTCCGGGGGCCGGTTTCAGATGAGGAATTGATCTCGGACATGCGACGCGTGGCTGAGCTCGCCGGCACGAATGCCGTCTCCTTTAGGCTGTATTCGAAATCGGGAAATTACTCTCCATCGACCGTGGCGCTTCGATTCGGCACGTGGAACAAAGCCCTGATTGCTGCAGGACTAACAATCGGCAGCGAACGGGATATTGGCGATGACCGCCTATTTGAAAACTTGATGCGTCTCTGGGAGCACTATGGCCGGCAGCCGCGCTTTCGTGAACTCGCTCGCCGGCCTTCTGTCATTTCCTCCGGGCCTTACCAGCGCCGATTTCTTTCTTGGATGAACGCGCTGGAACAATTTGTTGCGTATGCAAACGCGCTAGACATGCAGCCCCGGCTCCAGTTGAAGCTGCAAGCGGTCACAAAACAGGCCGGGATCCATCTCTCAGACTCCGATTCCGCGTGATGAAGCGGGACAATTTCTCGTGTCGTGCTTGCGGAGCGAGCCCCGCTTTGAAGCCCGGCTTGTCGCTTCACGTCGATCACATCAAGGCGTGGAGCCTCGGCGGAGAGACGATCGAAGAAAACCTCCAAACCCTATGCGAACCGTGCAACCTGGGGAAGAGCAACGTGCTGTAATATCGGCGGTCCAGTTCGTAGGAGGGCCGGCGTGAGCACGCGGGCACATACCGTTCCCAAGATCTAGGGACCAAGGCAACAGCAGCTATCCGCTTTCAATTGTCTAAACATGTTTTTAGCCTTTCTCCAAGAGCACTGCAATATCCTCAATGCCCCAAACTCGATCTGTCACGCCAGCGGCCAT
>PKXT01000131.1 GCA_003133505.1 Acidobacteriota bacterium | reverse complement strand
GATTTCGAAAACCGTGCCATCGCCGTTGGCCCCGCCATAGAGAGTTGTCCCGTAGAAGTTCCCGTCGGTGGACTGGATCAGCCCTGCGACGGGTGTGGCGCCGTCCGTGACATCGAAGCTGTGCAACGTAGTCAGCTTGCCACTCGGGGTGATTTTGAAGACAGTGCCACCCCTGTCGGCACCGCCGGCACTGGTTGTTCCGTAGACGTCCCCGTCGGTGCTCTGGACAAGCTCCGCGACGGGGTAGTTGCCGCTCTTCTTGTCGAAGCTGTGCAGCGTCGTCAGCGTGCCATTGGGGGTGATTTTGAAGACCGTGCCATAGCCGTTGGCCCCGCCCTCGTATGTTGTCCCATAGAGGTTCCCATTGGTGCCCTGGATCAGCGCCGCTCTGGGGTCTTCGCCGTCCGTGATGTCGAAGCTGTGCAACGTCGTTAGCGTGCCACTTGGGGTGATTTTGAAGACCGTGCCATCGCCGCCGGCCCCGCCATTCCCCGTTGTCCCGTAGAAGTTCCCGTCAGTGCCCTGGACCAGCCCCGCGACGGGGTATTGGCCGTCCGTGCAATTACTTTGCGAGCAAAAAGTGTAAAGCGTCGTCAGCGTGCCACTTGGGGTGATTTCGAAGACCGTTCCTCGGGCGATGGCCCCGCCCTCCTCCGTTGTCCCGTAGAGGTTCCCATTGGTGCCCTGGACCAGCCCCGCTATGATGTAGACGCCGTCCGTGCCATTGAAGCTATACAGGGTGGTGAATGTCTGCGCGGGCAGCGCAACCGCCGTCGCTGCCCACAGCAAAAAAATGCCGCACGCCCTGATGCTCCAGTTGAATTTGGCCATGTTATCTCCTCGCCGCACGCCGCGGCGGTGGTTGGGATGTGCCCGGAGCGTACTTCGCCTGTTCGGCCTTGTCAACGCCGCGTATCGCCCAGGCCCGGGCACGAGAGGAAAGGGATCGAAACCGGGGATGGCAGCGTGCCGCGCGCGGCATGACACTGCGCCCTGCGGCGGGTGGTGTCCTAATTGTGTGTTGCTGGTTATGATGGAAAAGCTAGGCGTTACAGAAAGACGGGGAAATCGCCAATACGGGGATAGGCTTCCAAGAACGCTTCCCTAGGCCATGTTGCAGCCGCAAGCTGATTTTAATGTCCTGCCGTTCCGCGTGCCAAGCCGCCAAATACTGGCCCGCATGCTTGTGAGCACTTTCGCATTAAGTTTCTCGTCTTTAGCCCTGGTCTTCGTCACCGCACTGGCAATTCCGATTCCGATCAACACAACGGCGCGGGTTCCGAAATTTCAACACAGGGTGCGATTTGCCGCCATTCCTGACCAATGACGGCCACTTACGACCATCTATACTCGCGGCCTCTATGTCTTTGATTAGTATGCCTTTAGTCGTAAATGACCGCATTCCATAACAATGGGGCCAGCAAATTGACACGGTAGCGCTCTAACTATCCGGAATGACAAGTGTGAGGGGCTGCGGCGCGGGAACAACAGAGAGGCCGCCCCGGTTGCGCTGCCGGGACGTTTCCACTCACGCCCCAAACCTGGTGCCAAAATCCCTTGCGGGCCTTTATGGACGTCTTTCAGCCACTACCCTGTCCTTGTACATGACCCGGACAAGTGTGGATGTCTTTGTCGCCAGGCGGGATGGTAAGAAGCAGTCAGTCTGGTGTCAGTTCTGGTGCTAGTTGCTTCTGCGGTTCTATGCGCTATGTTGCGCGAGCCTGCTTACGACTATTTCTCTAAGTCATTGACTGCCAAAGGCATATGCGCGAGCTTGCGTCGAGGTGCGCTGGGGCGCGTAATGCTCAAAACGGCTTTGAAGGCCGGGGAGGTCACCGGACCCCTTTCGCCTCCGCATTGGAATCCTTCGAGGACAGTATAAGGCTACTTCCCGGTGTCGGCGCGCAATGCTCTTCTGATGCTTGGCTGTGTCGAACGTTGAAAGCGATGAGGTCTCATGTTATCTGTTGACGGAGGCACTATTGACGGGATAAAACTCACGCAAATAATGTCCACCTAGGCGCGGAGGGCAGGCATAACCGTATGTGCTAGCATCAGAGACAGCGATGAAAGGCGAGCGGGAAGTGTACATACTCAGTGCGGTGCGGACGCCGATAGGAAAGTTCGGCGGGGCATTAGCGAGCTTGACAGCGCCGGATTTGGGAGTAATCGCTGTGCGCGCTGCTTTTGCGCGGGCGTTCGGCGAGCCGTTGCTAGGGGAACGAACGCCGGGCACGGCGAAGCCTATCTCCAAAGATGCTCCCTCCGCTAACCTTGGTCAGGATCCGCCCTTCGCACACAACCCGCCCTCCGCTGGAGGCGCTCAGAGCAAGCAGGGCAGCGAATGCCGCGTGGACGAACTTATATTCGGCAATGCACGGCCGGCGGGGGTGGGGCCGAATCCAGCGCGGCAAATCGCATGGCGCGCGGGACTTGGCGAAGATGTGCCCGCCTTCACCATCAACATGGCGTGCGCTTCGGGGCTGCGAGCAATTTTGCAGGGCTGGCAGCAAATCCGGCTGGGCGAAGCGGAAATCATCGTGGCGGGCGGATCGGAATCCATGAGCCGGGTGCCGTATCTGGTGGATGCGCGCTGGGGCATGAAGATGGGCAATCAGCCGCTGGTGGACGCAATGTATCGCGACGGATTCATGTGTCCTCTCTCGAAAATGATTATGGGCGAGACGGCGGAACTTCTGGCCGAACAGTACAAGATTTCACGGGATGAGCAGGATGGATTCGCGCTGGAAAGCCATAAGCGCGCGGCGCAGGCCATGGGCGAGGGAAGATTTGCGGCGGAGACTGTCCCGGTGGAAGTGGTTGGCCGAAAAGGAGAAACGGCGCGTATAGAAAAAGATGAACACGTGCGCCCTGACATTACGCTAAAGAATTTGCAGAAGCTGCCAACTGTTTTCAGCAAGACTGGCAGCGTGACGGCGGGGAATTCGAGCGGCATCACGGATGGGGCAGCGGCGGTGGTGCTGTGCGGCGAGAAAAAGATGCGCGAGCTGGGCGCCACGCCGATTGCGCGAATCGTGGATGCCACGGTCTGCGCCGTGGATCCACGGGTGATGGGCATCGGCCCTGTGCCAGCGGTGCGAAAGCTGCTATCTCGCACAGGGACCAAACTGGAAGACTATGCTGCCATCGAGCTGAATGAAGCGTTCGCCGCTCAAGTGATTGCTTGCGATCGCGAGCTTCATTTCAATCGCGAGCGGTTGAATCCCAATGGCGGCGCGATTGCACTGGGACATCCCATCGGTTGCAGCGGTGCGCGGATTACCACGACTCTGCTGCATGAACTCCGAAATGGCGGCGGGAAATCGGCAGGTAAANNTGGCGACACTGTGTGTATCCGGCGGCCTCGGCGTTGCCATGGAAATTGAGATGGCATAAGGCAATTGACAGCGGGTGAGGGCAGGCCTACACTCACAGGTGAAAAATTCCGACGGCTCAGGGTAAGGGAAGGCCGCGAAAATCGGCCACGGTCCCGCCACTGTAACCGGCCAGCGCTGCTGCGATGAGTTGACCAAACTGGCGAAGTTCTTCGCCGGGGACGGCTCCCGCAAGATTGGATTCGCGGGAGCAGACAGCCCCGTTCTCATCCACAAGGGCAAGGCTGGGAGTCAGGATACTTTCCTGAGCTGCTTGCAGCGGACACTCTTCGTGAGAGAGGGTGTGGCCTTTGCGCCCCACTTTTTTCGTGGGGCTTTTTTAATCGGCGAAAATGATACGCAAGCTCATCCGACGATCCAGCTCATATCCGGGAAAGATGCCGGCGGGATTTCGCGCTTGCGTTTTGCCCCTGGCAGCATTGGCGTTTTCCAGCGGAGCGATTGGAGCGACTCGCACCTTGGTGGACGAAACCGGACGTAGTGTCACCCTGCCGGAAAAAATTCAGCGAATCGTTTCGCTGGCCCCCAACCTGACCGAAATTGTATACGCGCTGGGAGCGGAGCAGCAGTTGGTAGGCGTGACGGATTATTGCGACTACCCCGCGGATGCGCGGACGAAAACCTCGGTGGGCGCGCCAGTAAACCCCAGCTTGGAGGCGATCGCCGCGCTGAAACCCGACGTTGTGCTTGCGTCGCAATCCATTAACCGGCTGGAAACCGTGGAATCTCTTAACCGCCTGGGTATCCCCGTTTATACAACCGATCCACGTACCGTGGCTGGAGTGCTGGATTCGGTGGAGCACATTGCGGATGCCATTGGGGTGCCGGAGCGAGGACAGGCCCTTTACGCGCATCTTAAGGAAAGGCTGGCGAGCTTAAGAGCGCGGTTGACCGGTACCACTCCCAAGAGGGTGCTGTTCGTCATTTGGCTGCAACCTTTGATTACCATCGGTCCGCATACTTTTCTCGCCGATGCGGTGATGGAAGCGGGGGGGGAGTCGGTGGTGACATCGGAACAGGACTGGCCGCAACTTAGCGTGGAGGAAGTGGTCAGGCTCCAGCCCGACTTCCTGATATTTTCAGCGAATCACACCGAATCCGGCACCGTTTCATCTTCCGGGGGAACGGCGCAGACTTCCGGCGACGAAATTGCGGCGCTGAGGGAATTACCGGTTTGGAAAGACTTGCAAGCCGTACGAACTGGCCATGTAATAGTCGCGGGCGAGGAACTTGACCGGCCATCTCCGCGGCTGGTGGAGGCAATCGAGAGCGTAGCCACGCAACTCCATACCGAAGCATTCTCGGACACCGCAACGAGCGGAGCGGCCAACGGCTGGCGTCACATGCCCCATTTTTTTTGCGAGCCAAATGCAGCTTCACTGGAGGGGGCATCATGCAACCCCCGATGACTCTGCGCCGGGTATTGGGCGTCTGCGGGATACTTGCGGCAGTGCTGCTCGCCGTCGTGGTGATTTCGTTGCGCCTGGGGGCGTATCCAATTTCAGTCCAGAATATTGTGCTTACCCTGACGCGCGGCGCTTTCGGCCAACGCGCACAAGTACCGAGTGATGACTGGCTGGTAATATTTGGATTGCGCATGCCCCGCATCGCTTTGGGGATTGCAGTGGGGGCTTCGCTTTCAGTGGCTGGAGCGAGCTTTCAAGCGCTGCTGCGGAACCCTTTGGCTGATCCATACGTGCTGGGCATTTCCAGTGGGGCGGCGCTCGGCGCAATCCTGTCATTGGTGGTTTCTCCTCATGCTGGCGTAGGTATGCAGGTGGCAGCGTTTGCCGGCGCGGGACTCACTACCCTGGCTGTTTATTTCCTGGGGCGGCGCGGAGGTCAATTGGACAGCGCCACGCTGCTTCTCGCGGGTATCGTGGCAGCGTCCTTTCTGTCCGCGATAATTATGTTTCTAATGACCACGCTGGGAGGTCGCGATCTGCGCGGCATGGCTTTTTGGCTGATGGGCGATTTGAGCACGACACCGGCGATTCCGTTGGGCGCGTTGTTTCTGATCCTGGGCGTGACCCTTGGGACAATTTATGCCACGGCACCGGATCTAAACTTAATCGTGACCGGCGAAGAGGAAGCGCGGCATCTGGGGGTGAATGTCAGCCGAATTAAACTAGTGGTATACGTGGGCGCATCGGTGCTGACGGGACTGGCTGTCTCAGTGAGCGGCTCAATTGGCTACGTTGGGTTACTGGTGCCCCATGTTATGCGGATGCTCTTCGGTTCGGATTATCGCCTGCTGATTCCAGCGGCGGCAATTGGAGGCGCGATTGCAATTGTGGTGGCCGATACACTCGCACGGACGGTGATCGCTCCCACGGAACTCCCGGTAGGGGCCATGACCGCGCTAGCCGGTGCGCCTGTATTCATTTATCTGCTGCGGCGTAGGAGCTCCTAAATCGTGGATCGCGAATCATCAACTGCAACGTCGAGTAAAGAGGCCGCGCCCCACTGGCGGATTGAAGCCGAGCAGGTAACGTTTGCCTACCTAACGCGAGAAAGTAAAACGCCGAAGTTTTCGTTGGGACCAATGACCCTGGCGGCCCGTGCAGGACAGTTCGCAGCCCTGTTGGGCGCGAATGGCAGCGGAAAATCAACAGCTCTGCGCCTGCTTTCGGGGTCGCTGAAACCCCTGGCCGGTCATGTGAGACTGGAAGGGGTTGAAGTAAGCGAATTGCTGGTTCGCGAACGCGCGCAGAGAATCGCGCTGGTAGGCCAGGAGAGCACGTTGGCTTTTCCGATGCTCGTGTGGGAATACGTGCTGCAGGGACGCTATCCCTACAACCGGCGCATGCATTTTGAGTCCTCGGAAGATTGCTCGTGCGCCAGCCGTGCCTTGGAAGACGTGGGCGCGTCGCATTTATCTTCGCGATGGATCAGTGAGCTTTCCGGTGGAGAAAAGCAGCGCGTGGTGCTTGCGCGGGCATTGGCCCAGCAGCCAGCCTTGCTGCTGCTCGACGAGCCAACGCAGCACCTGGATATCAGCGCGCGAGTCGAGTTGATGCGCACGCTTTGGAAGTTGTCGCGGAGCAGTAATCGCACCGTGATCATTGTCACGCATGAATTGAATCTGGCAGCCGGATTCTGCGACCAGGTAGCGCTGTTACATCACGGGAAGTTCCTCGGATCGGGTACGCCGCGCGAGGTTTACCGGCGCGAAATTCTGGAAGAGGCTTTTGAGGCTCCACTTGAGGTGCAGTGCGGCGCAGACGGCATGCCTCGGGTGGTGATTCATAACAGGCCAGACGTTGATATAGCCGGAATTGCTGGTAGTCAGACGTCCGCCAGATCCGGCGAAGAGTTTTTGACCGTTATATAGGTCCAATTGCAACGCACGCGGGCTGCTGGCGCTCTTGCATTTGCGCTCCGGCTGCTCGATCACAATCACTCGGAGACTCCGCGCTCGGGAAGACGGTGCAAGGCCGTCGCCGCCGCGCGA
>PKXT01000015.1 GCA_003133505.1 Acidobacteriota bacterium | reverse complement strand
TCAGCACCGCCGTCCCCGTAAATCCCGGCGACTTCCGCAGTTGCCGCAGAGCCTGTCTCAGATCAGCAAACACGCACCCCTCCTGCGTTGTGGATTCAGCCGCAGGAATAAGGTGCATGCCGCGCACCAGTCGCACAGGGGCCTATGCTGTTCAAAGGAAATAGATTCTGCTTTGCACGGAACGCGGCGATTGTCCGCAATCGCCCCGGACTTGTCAGAAACGAACAGTGGCTCGCCTCGCTATTTCATCTGGGAAAAATCCGTCGGACGCAGGTAAGTCACGTCCAACTTGTCCAGCGACGGCTCATGCTGCTCCGCGCGGATCACTTCCTGAAAACCGGGATCGGCCCGCATCGCATCCCAGTTCTTCTTCGCGTCCTCACGGCTCGAGTGCGCAAGGAGAAACACGAAAGTATCGTTCCAGCCTGGAGCGTCCGGCTCTGCTGTCCAGTAACCCACAACGTTCAGATCGTGCTTGGCGAGTAATTTTGAAGTCGTGTCGCGAAAGCGCGCCTCCATGGCCGGCAGCTTGCCCGGCAAACAGTGGTAAATGCGCAGTTCGTACACGCGCTCACTCTCCGCTCTCACTTCATGCACACGCATGAGGCGCGCGGTCGCCAGGGATCCGGCGCAAAACGAAAGCAGGGCAAGAACGCATCCCCTCCAGCCCCGGGATTGGAGGCCGCTGAATTTCCAGGATCCGATGGTCATCGCCTCTCCTTTGCATCGCTATTCGTAATGTAGCGCCACCAGCGGATCCACCCGCATCGCCCGCCGCGCGGGAATGTNNTAATGTAGCAGGCCGCCAGCGCCACCGCGGTCAGCACCAATGTGACTCCCGCGAACGTCAGCAGATCCGTGGGGCTCACCCCATACAGCAGTCCTGCCATCAGGTGCGACACGATCACCGAACCCACCAGTCCCAGCGCGGCCCCCGCCATCGCCAGCCCCAGTCCCTGGCGCAGAACCATNNCGCCATGCGGATGCCGATTTCCTGCGTGCGCTCGCTCACGATGTACGAAATCACCCCATAAATTCCCAGCGCCGCCAGCAGCAGCGCCGTCACCGCGAAGGCCGCCACAATATCCATCGAGAATCGTCTCTGCTCCAGCGACGCCGTCACTGCATCGTTCAGCGTCTGCGCCCCGTAAACCGGTAGCTCCGGATCTACGGACTGCACCATCGCGCGCACCTCTTCCGGGATCGCACTCGCATTCAGGTCTCCACGCAGAAAGATGGCCAGCTCCTTGGGCGTCTCCTGGTACAGGCTCAGATAGATTTGCGGAACGCTCGCGTTCGCCAGCGACTCGGTTCGAGCATCCGCGATCACCCCCACGATCGTGATCCAGGTCTTGCTCGGAGGGAGGCCAACCCCAGCCCTCCCACGGCCAAGCTTCAGCCGCTTCCCAAGCGGATCCTCACCCTGCCAGTAAGTCTCCGCCATCGCCTGATTGATCACGGCGACCAGCGGCGCATTCTCGTCGTCGCCGTCGTTGAACAGACGGCCCCGCAGCACCGGGATCTTCAGCAAATGAAAATATCCCGGCGTAACTTGCGACCGCTCCACCAAAGGCTGCTGCTTGCTCTGTGTCTGGCGTCCTTCCACGATCAGCGCGCTCTTGTTGCGGTCGTGGTGCAGCGGAATCGACGGCTCCGATCCCAGCGCCGCCTCCTGCACTCCCGGCAGCAACCGGCTGCGCCGCAGCAATTCGCGCGCAAACACTGCCTCCTGCGCAGCCGTTCCATAAATGTCCGTCTTCGGATCGTTGGGGCTCGGCAGCCACAACTGAACCGTCATCACATGCTGGGGATTGAATCCCAGCGGCGCCTTGTACAAATCCCAAAAACTGCGCAGCAGCAGGCCCGCGGCCACCATCAGCACCAGCGACAGCGCAAACTCCGTCACCACCAGCACCCGCCGCGTCCGCGTCTGCTCCGTGGAACCCTTCGACCCACGCCCCTCCACCCTCAGCGTGTGCGCCAAATCCACCCGCCCCGCCTGCCTCGCCGGCGCCAGCCCAAAAATGACCCCGGCTGCGATCGAAACCGCCAGCGCGAACAGCATCACCGTCCAGTTAATCGACAGGTCGTTGAGCCGCGGCAGGCTCTCCGGAATCAGCCGCAGCAAAAATCCTTTCATGCAGAACAGAATCACCAACCCCGCCACTCCCCCCAGCAGCGAAAGCAGCAGGCTCTCGGTCAGCAACTGCCGCACCAGCCGTTTGCGTGCCGCTCCCAGCGCCTGGCGGACCGCCATCTCGCGTCCCCTTGCGCTGGCGCGGGCCAGCAACAGATTCGCCACGTTCACGCACGCAATCAGCAGCAGCAGAGCTGCGCCGCTGACCTCGACTTCGCTCAAGGTTTCGGCGACGCTCACAGGTCTTCCTCCACCACGCATTGAGGCGTCAAGGTGTCAGGCGCAACCAGAACCCCTATCGGCTCAGCGGTTTGAGCCGCTGACACTTCCGCTGACACTTCCTGAGAACAAGTGTCAGGCGCGCAATCTCCTGATTCTTTGAGGGTTGTTTCGTTTGCTGACACATTGACACTTCTAGGCGGTTGAGCACCGGGGACATGACGGCGTAGCGCACCTATCGCCTCCAAGCGGCTGTATCGAGTGCCCGCCACGGTATGGTCTCCCTGAAGCCTAAACCGCCTGAAAAACTTTCCGATCAATGAGACCTTCGCCTTATCACTGTTCCGCTCGGCAAGGTGCTCACCCCAAACTTCTCGATTTAAGAGGTCCGCAACGAGCGCGCTCGGTAGGAAGTTGTCGTCACCGCGCGCTTCCAATGCCTCCAGTGCCTCTGCCGCCAAGCCCAGGTTGAGGTCTTCTACGAGGGCGATTTTTGCTTTGCCGTGTGAGAATCGCAATGCTACTTCCAGCGCACGCTTCTCAATTTCCGGGCCTGCCAGTCGTGCGTGCATCAGCAAGGGATCCCAAATTTCCGATTCGCGCCCGGAAAGTGCGGGCCAGTAAGTTAGGTCCGGTTCGTCCTTGTAAAACCCCTCAAGCGTTGGGCGATATTGCAGAGCATAGGCTTCAAGAACATCCTTGAGTGGGCCAGCTTCTTTCGCCAGCACCTTCCGTCGTGTCTGCGGCAATCCAAGGGCTTTTTCGAGATGAATGACGATCCCGCGATCAAGCAGCGTTCCTTTGAATCCACCGATCTTTGCTAGCACTTTCGGGCAATAAACGGCGAAGTCGCGCAGTTCCTTTCCGTGGTCTTCGGCGCGCGAAACCGTTGCACCCGTCTTGTAGCCCGCGTCGAACAGTGCGAGAATTTCCTGCCCGCGGTCACCCCGCGTCTGCAAAACACGCGCCTCGTCCAGCAACCATGTGGGCCGGTCGCGGTCAATTCGGCGAAAAAGCACGGCAGCAGTAGGATCAACCCCCAGGTATGCGCGTGCGCATATTGCCTCGTGGAATTCAAGCGCCGTCGTTTTGCCGCAACCTCCTGTCGCGCTTTCATAAAGCAGATAAGGCGTCGTATCGAACACGTCGAAAACGTATGTATTGAGGCAAAACAACGCTTCGACCAGAGCCGTGCCCTCGGGCAGATGCCGGCGGCGCGAATAATAGATTTCAACGTCCGCTATCAGTTGCGCGGGCGTGACGGGCAATCGGAGCAAGCGACCTTGCCGTGCTAGCGCCTGCGCTTCAGCGTGTTTCGTCTCCCTTTGCTTATTGAATGTGGCGATGCAATCCGTCGCGGCCGCTTTCGTCAATCCGGGAATTCGCAAGTTCGCAACGCAGCCAATTAGCAACGTGCGCCGGAGCAAATCCGGAACCGCAGCGATGGCCTCAAGAGCAAGAGACGGAGATTGCTTCTTATCTGCTTCCAACAAAGCAATGGCCGACTCAGCATCGGCCAATGCCGCTACCTCAACCGACTCTGCGGAATCGATCACGGCCCATGCGGCGGCATCACCGCAGACCGCAATCAGATCGTCCGGGCCATTCACGTCTTCCTGCTGAGGAACGCTTGCGATTTTCACTGACGCGCCGCGTGCGACAAGCTCTTCTGCGAGCGCGCGGCGTGCTGTGCAAACGTTTGGATTCGTTTGAGAATTTGCGTCGAAGCAGATCACGGCTTCCCGAGAGCCTCCCCAATCAATTCGATCCAAATCCGGCAATGCGCCCCTGACTTCATGGCGACTGCCGTCGGATACCGTCTCAATTCCCACCTTGCCCCTCCAGCTCCAGCAGCCTCCAGTCGCGACAACGAGGAGTTGCCTGTCGGCGCGCGCTGCCAGTGCCGTCAACGCCAGCGCGGATTTTTCCGCCTCAATCAAAACCACGGGAACCGATGTGTCCCCCAGAAAGGCATTCGCTCCGAGCGGGAAGTACAGGTGCCGGTTGTCCCCATACGGGCTGACGTANNGGGATGATCCCGTCGGAGTCGCGCCGTTACGGGCCGACCGGACGCAGGATCGTGATAGGGAAACAGGATTCCACACAAATCGGACGCTGACGAAAGCTGAAAGCCGAACCCACGCGCTTCAGCATTAGTCACGCTGCGGATTCCGGATGCGGCCAGTAGATCATCAGGGACACCAATGCGGGCAAAGGATGCCGCGTGCTCGGCAGTCAAAGCAGACAGCATGATATTGGGAGGCTCAGCGGCCATTACGATCCTCGCGAGCAGGGCGAAATCCGTCTTCGACGATTCTGTCGCGCTCGCTGATGGGAATGCGTACGAGCCGGCCGCCGACTTTCACACATGCGATTTTGCGTTCTAAAAGCCAGCGGCGGATGCAGGCCGGGGTGACATTTAGCAGCGCCGCAAACTCCTTAACATTCAAGAGCGACTTTTCGTCGGTCATAGGGAGACCTCCTTGGTCAGCATGCACAGTCTCTTTCACCGTCACAGCCCAGCCTATTTGCGGATTACCAAGAGATTGCGCCAGATTGAAGGTGCTTCCACGATGTACCAACGGTGCGATCAGCTCTAATCTCTTGCGTTCACCTGGGAGCTTGTAACAGGACAGTTCACGCAGCAGCACCTTGCCGGCGTCTGCTGCGCGGACGAGCTTCAACACCCTGTCATTCTCGATGCCGGAGTACCATGCGTATGCGGCCACACGGCCGGAATCTCTATCGGTAACGCCTTTCTGTTCGCACTCCTGCAGTGCGATCTCGACTTCGGCGGCGTCGGGGCGAGCCTCAGCCTGGCGCTGGCCGGAAAACGGAGATTGCTTCAAAATTCTGTACCAAGCATCGCTCATGGCTTCGTCTCCTTGAGGAGAGTCCCCGCGGTAAACCGCCCTAGGGATTCGAGAACCTGTCCCCTGATTTTATCGTCGGTCATTTCCACGATCGCGCTAACCTGCTCGCCGATTTTGTTGAACGAGGGGCCGACGTGCCACACACGGTCGCCAACGACAAGGAATCGGTCATGCANNTGGTTACGCGGTCAGCCGTCTCGAAGGTTCTGCGCTCCGTTTCCTGGCGCTTCGTGGCGTCCGCCGACTTGCGGCGCGAGCGTGCGATCCACGACATGAACGCCTCCCAAATTCCACTGAAACGTCCGGCTTTTTCTGGCACCGCATCCGTGTCTCCCGCTTTGAAGCTGCTGGCGACATCGATGAACGCCACGCCGCCAAAACGCGCGGCAATCGTTCCAATCGCATAAAGCGAGCGCTCATCGAGTGCATAAGGGTCCGCGACGAGGACGCGCGGACGATGCTGACCCGTTCCAAGCTCCCGAAGGTCATCGAAAGCCCGCTGCACCGAGTCGGGAAACCCGACGGGATCGTAAAACCGCTCGGCATCGGCGGCACGCGCCGGGTTACGAAAAATCCTCCCGATAACCCATGCATCGGACATACGCGCATTTCAGGCCGACGATCCACGCGCCGTGCGCTCTAGGAATTGAAGTCTGCTGGTTGTGATGTCGAGAATCATCCACTCATCATGCGGAGAAACGGGATCATCGTTTCCTGCTCCCCCCAACCGAGTGGCATGTCACGGAGAACACCTTTCAGTGAGAGGTTGGGCTGGTGCCTGCCCAGCAGCAGTGCCTCGGTGATCTGAGGCGACAGCGTTGCGCAGTGCAGGATTGTCCTGAGGTATCGCCGACGTAGCCCTGATTCCTGGGACAGCTGAGCCATCGTGGTAATTTCACCCCCAGCAATTCGTTCGTACCAGTCCCGAGCCCGTGCGATCGCTTTCACCAGGGACGGCACAGTTGGTCCTTCGAAGGATGAGCCATTCTGAGGGTCAATTACGCTGATCTGTCCGCTTCGACGGAGAGCTTGGAAATCGCCAGACAGCTTCAGAATTTCATGTTTGCGTCCGCTTGATGGGGAGAGAGCTTCAGAATTCTGCCCCAGCAGAGCCGTGAACATTTTGGTTTGGTCGATTTCGATCCACACCGCAGCCTTGCCTACCACCACGCGCCTCAGGATGCTCTTCGTGAATTCATGTTGCTTCGAGATTTCCAGTTTCGGCCATTTCTTCGCCAGATCGTTGGCTCGTTCTGTGACCGCCTCTTTGCTTGGGCTGTCTTCGGTCCCCGCTGTGCATTTGTCCGGGGCCTGAAGCAGGAGATGGATTTGCCCCAGGACGAAGTTTTCCAGGTCCTGGGCCGGGAACCGCGTGATTTCGGGTTGGGTGCCTTCCCGCCGGATAACAGACTGTGAGGTGTAATAGCGATACCGTTTCGCGCCCCTGGCAGCATGGGTAGGTGTGAATCGGGCTCCGTTGCTGTCAAACAATTTGCCACTGAGCAGGCTCGGCGTCGAAAGGGATGCTCCCGACCTGTGGGCCTGATTATTGGAATCAAGGAGGGCAGCCACTCGGTCCCACAACTCGCGAGGGACGATTGGCTGGTGCTGCCCCGGATAGCACTGGTCCTTGTGGTGAATCTCACCGATGTAGATGCGGTTCCTGAGGAGGTGATAGAGGGCGCCCCGGAAAAACGTCGCCCCGCCTGATTTCAGTCCAGCGGCACTGGTGCGTGCCTTGCTGCGTAGCTCACTCTGGTCCAGGTATTTCTTCAACTCTCGGACGCTTCGCAGCTTTATGTATTGAGTGAAAATCTCGCGGACTGTCTCGGCTTCAGCCTCATTGACGANNGCCCATCCACATCCCCTTCTTCTTCGAGGCTGCAATCTTGTCGCGAATTCGTTCGCCAGTGATTTCTCGTTCGAATTGGGCGAAGGAAAGCAGCACGTTCAGGGTGAGCCGGCCCATTGAAGTCGTGGTGTTGAAGTGCTGGGTCACCGAGACAAAGCTGACCGAGTGGGAATCGAAGATTTCAATGATTTTGGCGAAGTCGGTGAGCGCCCGGGTGAGGCGATCCACTTTGTAAACGACCACGGTATCGAGCTTGCCCGCTTTTATGTCGCTCAGAAGCTCCTGCAAGGCGGGTCGCTCCATTGAGCCACCGGAGAACCCACCATCGTCATAGCGGTTAGCAAGTGGAGTCCAGCCTTCGTGCTTNNCCGAAGAAGGCGGGACCGGACCATCGGGTGCCAGTGACCTTGCGGGCTATCTCCGACAGGCTCCGGTAGCGGACGCCGCGATGCTCGTAACCAGCGTCGGTGACGAAGACCTCATGGGTTTCTCCGCGCCACTGGCGGAGGAGGCGGGTTCCCGGCTTGATTCGGGGCCGAATGAGCAGCTCGCTGGAGGCGGGATTCCGTTTGAGAGCTTGGGCAATACGACGTAGCTCAGCGCGGGTAGCGGGCTTGAGGCCGCCGTAGGCAATCTCCTGAATCCGATAGGCCAGGAAGGGGATCAGGATTTCCCGGCGGATTCCTGAAGGGACGGGTTTTTTGTAAAGCTTCTGCCAAAGATCCCCTAGATGGGCCTTTGAAAGACTCGGCAACTGGGCGACCTGATTCGAAATGTCCTTGTCCATATATGCGACTCCTAGCGCACCCACAGTGACGCTCTGAGTAGCCAAACAGTCAAGCGAAATGGAGAGTAGAGAATCGCTAACGGCGAACCAGGAATACTGCGGAAAAAGCACCGCTGAAGCACGGATAAGGTAGCGAGCTTGACGCAGCACGTTTTTTACCTTAGTCTCCCGCCGCTTACGGATTTACTTTTGCGTAAACCAATTGGGTGGGATTGACCGAGGGAGACAAGGCGTCATGAGTCAACACAAGCACCAACCACGCAGGACCGCAGCCATGCCCCAAATCATTTCAAGAATCGATTGGCATCGCGGGATGAAGCTTGAGGAGTTGGAAGATCAAATTTCCCACCAAATACGCCAGATATGGTTGGGCCGGTTGTCTGAAGAAACGACCACGCCGTTGGCCACTTCAGAACAAGGACTGGCCAAACTTGATGAAATCATTCTTCAGCAAGCGGAGACGCTCGGCTGGCGCCTGCCCATNNCCCATTAGCTGCATCGTCCTGGAGCGAATGAGCATGTGGCAACTGGAACCACAAGGCCCTAAATTATTTGAACGATTGGGAAAGGCAATGGCCAAATCAGCACGAATTGCGCAGAAGAAAGAATTGCCCCCCATAGATAATCCTGACCTGATTTCCATACAGACCCAGGCGATTCGCGAGCTTCGATCCCTATTTCGGGACATGAAGAAAATGTTCTCAAGAAAACGTGCCAATCTAGGTGAAGGAGAGATTGCGGAAGCATTCGTCAAGATTGTTTACGATTCCGGGGATAGGTATCCTTTCCTCAAGTCCAACCTGATTCGATGGCAGATGTTCTTCGAACAGGATCCCATTTCACTAAAGGTCTTCGCTTGGAGTGCACGCCCATCTCCCGCTGCTCTTTTTCACTATTGGCTATCGTGGTGCAAAGGCCACGAACCGGAGACCATTCGCAAGAAGATTTCGGAGATGAGGAACTCCCGCAAGAACCGGTAACCGCCCTCAAGACTGTCCATCACTAAGCTGTTCAGATGGATAGGTTCATTTTTAAAGTTCCACTATCCTGCACCCGAGCGGCCCAGAAGCCGAAGAAATAGAAAAGGAGGCCCGCAATGGCCAGACTTCATGTGAGTAGTCTCGAAGACCTAATACTAGACGAGAAGAACGCCAATCGTGGGACCGAGCGAGGTGCCGAGATGATTGATCACAGCCTCACGACATATGGGGCGGGGCGGTCAATTCTGGTGGATCGCGACGGTCATATCATCGCCGGCAACAAGACCGTGGAGGCTGCGCGACGAGCCGGCTACAAGCGGGTCGTCATCGTGCCCAGTGATGGCACG
Source organism: Acidobacteriota bacterium (assembly GCA_003133505.1). Taxonomy (GTDB): domain Bacteria; phylum Acidobacteriota; class Terriglobia; order Acidiferrales; family UBA7541; genus PALSA-278. The sequence continues at coordinate 2,945 of PKXT01000015.1, read as the reverse complement.
ACACTGGTGGCGGTACAGCGGTCTGACCTGGACATCAACTCCCGAAAGGCGCGGGAACTGGCCATTGCCGACAACCGCGCCGCGGAATTGAACCTCGACTGGAACCTGGAAGTGCTCGGCTCGCTCGAAGTGGACCTGAAGGAGTTCTGGACTGAAGGCGAATTGCAGGAGCTCCTTATCCAGTCAAACGGAGGCGAACCTGTCGAGGGGCCAGCCCCTAAGATCGACCAGGCGGCGGAACTGCAGAAGAAGTGGGGAACAAAGCTCGGCCAGATTTGGGCGATCAGCAAGCACCGCCTGATGTGCGGGGATTCGACCGATGCCGCACAGGTCGCGAAGCTGATGAACGGCGAGAAAGCTGCGCTGTGCGCCACGGACCCGCCCTACCTGGTTGGCTACGATGGCAAGAACCACCCGCAGAATTTCAAGGACAACAACAAGAACAAGGAGTGGCATGGCCGCTATGCCGACAAGCCGAAGGACGAACCGCTCGCCCCGTTCTACGAAGCCTTCCTGAAGTGCGCGCTGGATGTCTGCCAGGAAAAAGCTGCCGTCTACGTCTGGCACGCCAGCCAGCGGCAGGTGGAAGTGCAGGCGGTGATGGAGGCCAGCGGCTTGCTGGTTCATCAGCAGATCGTGTGGTTCAAGAACAAGGCCACGCTGACGCACTCCTTCTACCTGTGGGCCCATGAGCCCTGTTTCTTTGGCTGGCGTAAGGGAAACAAACCGCGCAGGAACAGAGGCGAATTCCCGACCACGGTGTGGCAGGTGGACGTTCCGGTACTGCCGGGTCAGGAGTCGCGTCACCCCACAGAGAAACCTTTGAAGCTGTTCACCACGCCGATCCTGCTGCACACGAGAAAGGGCGAGGTGTGTTACGAGCCGTTCTCCGGCTCGGGAACCTGCTTGTGTGCGGCGGAATCGACAGGACGGAGATGCTTTGCGATGGAACTGGAACCGGCGTTTGTTGCGGTAGGGCTTGAGCGGTTGGCCGACATGGGCCTCGAGCCGAAACTGACAACCGTTGCGAGGGAGGAGGAGAGACATGATTAACGATGGCGATGACCTCAATGCAGTGGGCTACAAGAAGCCGCCCAAGGCTACCCAATTCAAGAAGGGCACGTCCGGCAACCCCAAAGGGCGGCCAAAGGGCAAACGGAACATGGCGACGGTGATTCTTGACACGTTCAAAACCAAAGTGGTGATCAACGAAAACGGACGGCGGCGCCAGGTCACTAAGTTAGAAGCAGGGATGATGCAGCTTGCCAACAAGAGCGCCAGCGGCGATCTTCGGGCCTTGAATTTGGGCACGCCGCTGGTGCGGATGGCTGAGGAGCATGTCGAGCAGGAAAAATCCGGGAAACCAGGTCTTCTCGAAGACACCGACAAGCGCATCTTGGAGGGACTGATGAAGCGATTCGAAGCAACTTCTGAAGGAGGAAACGATAATGAAACTGATCGTGAACGGGAAACAAATTGAAGTTTCGGCGGCCGAGTACCAGGTCCTCTTGCGGAACGAATTCTATATGTTCATTGAGCGCAGCTTCTGCGAGCTCAATCCGCAAACGACATTTCTTTCCAACTGGCACATCGAAAAGATCGCCCAGGAACTCGAGGGAGTGCGCTTGGGCAGGACCCGCCGGTTGATCATTAATATGCCGCCCCGGTCGCTCAAGTCGCATTGCGCCTCGGTGGCCTTTCCAGCATGGCTCTTGGGCCATAATCCTAGCTCCCAAATCATTTGCGTTTCCTACGGCCAGGAACTGGCCGATAACCTGGCGGGGCAGTGCCGGACACTCATGACCGGCTCCTGGTACCAGAATCTCTTCGCCACCCGGCTGTCACCGCGAAAACAGGCGGTTCACGACTTTTTCACCACCCGAAATGGCGTGCGGATGGCGACGTCCGTAGGCGGAGTGCTGACCGGACGAGGGGCGGACATACTGATCATCGATGATCCGCTCAAGCCCGAGGAAGCGGCCTCGGAATCCCAGCGCAGAGCTGTCAATGAGTGGTATGGCCACACGCTCACTACTCGGCTCAATGACAAACGCAATGGGGCGATTGTCATCATCATGCAGCGCCTGCATGAAGACGACCTGGCCGGGCATGTCCAGGACTCGGGCGATTGGAAAATCCTGCGCTTCCCGGCCATCGCCGAGGAAGACGAGATTCATGTCATCAGGTGTCTGGGTGAAGTCCGCGAGATCAGGCGGAAACTGGGTGAAGCATTGCATCCGGAACGCGAGCCGCTTGAGACGTTGAATGCGATACGGGAAGCACAAGGTGAGTACCATTTCGCCGGGCAGTACCAGCAGTCTCCGGCCCCGCTGGGTGGCGGCATAGTCAAACGGCAATGGTTCCGGTTCTATGCGCCGGATGAGGTGCCCAAATTCGAATTCATCTTCCAAAGCTGGGACACCGCCAATAAAGCCGCTGAAATCAATAATTACAGCGTATGCACGACCTGGGGGGTGACAGACAAGGGGCACATGTATTTGCTGGATGTTTATCGTGACCGCCTTGAATACCCGGAACTGAAGCGCGCCGTTGTGCGCCAGGCGGCGATTCATAAAGCGACGACGGTGGTGATCGAGGACAAAGCATCGGGAACGCAGTTACTGCAGGATCTGCGCCACGATGGCTTCAGCCTTGTGACCGCTTACGAAGGCATCGGTGATAAGCAGATGCGGATGTACAACGCCACGCCGGCCATCGAGAATGGGTTTGTGCATCTGCCTCAGGAGGCGGAATGGCTCGAGCAGTACATCTATGAGCTACTGGTCTTTCCCAATGGCAAATATGACGATCAAGCGGACTCGACTTCCCAAGCGCTTGGCTGGATGCGTGATTGCAGAGGGCAGGGCAAATTGGCTGTCATGGACTTCGTCACCGGGGAGATGGCGAAAATAAATGCCGGCGAAGCGCTGGCGAGGGCGCCAGCG
>PKXT01000292.1 GCA_003133505.1 Acidobacteriota bacterium | reverse complement strand
GAAGCCCAGGCCACCGGAATAAGTGGGCTGGGTCACCGCGGGCCATGCCGTGGATTCCTCGGCAATCATCAAAGCGCCGGGATGGCGGCTGTGGACGGCTTCGTTGAGGTGGCGCAGGAACGCGATGGCCTGGAAATTTTCGTGCCCGCCCTGTTCGTTGGGAAGCCACTCACCGGCGTTGCGGGAATAATCGAGGTAAAGCATGGAAGCGACGGCGTCCACGCGCAATCCGTCGAGATGATATTTGTCGAGCCAAAAAAGCGCGTTGGAAATCAGGAAGTTCTGGACTTCATTGCGGCCGTAATTGAAAACCAGGGTGCCCCAGTCGGGATGTGAGCCGCGGCGCGGGTCGGCGTGTTCATAGAGGTGCGTGCCGTCGAAGGAGGCCAGGCCGTGAGCATCGCGTGGAAAGTGCGCGGGCGTCCAGTCCAGAAGCACTCCGATTCCGGCCTGGTGGCAGCAATCCACGAAATACATGAAGTCATCGGGAGATCCATAACGGCTGGTGGCGGCGAAGTAGCCAACGGTCTGATAACCCCAGGAAGGATCGTAGGGGTGCTCCATGATGGGCATGAACTCAACGTGCGTGAACCCCATATCCTTAACATAAGGGATTAACTCGGCGGCAAGCTCGCGGTAGGTGAGCCAGCGGGCGCCCTCCGATTCCACGCGGCGCCAGGAGCCGGGGTGGACTTCGTAAATGGAAATTGGCGCGGAGAGCCAGTCGGTGGTTTGGCGGGCGCTCATCCATGTTGCGTCTTTCCACTGGTGCTTACCGATATCGCGAACTATGGAGGCGGTATTGGGACGCAGCTCGGACGCGAATGCGTACGGATCAGCTTTAAGGGCGGGTGGCCCGCCGGATTGGGGCAATAGCTCAAACTTGTAAGCGACACCTTCGGTCAGGCCGGGGATAAAAAGCTCCCACACGCCGCTTGGACCCCGGTGGCGCATGGGGTGGATTCGTCCGTCCCAGGAATTGAAGTCGCCCACCACGCTGACACGGCGGGCATTGGGCGCCCAGACGGCGAAGTACACGCCGGAAATTCCACCAATCTCGCGAAGGTGCGCGCCAAGTTTCTCGTAATTCAGGTAGTGGGTGCCTTCGCCCATCAGGTAAATATCGAAATCGGTAAGGACTGGGGGAAACGCGTAAGCGTCGAACGTTTCCACGCAGTGATTGCCGGGGAAATCGATTCGGAGGCGGTATTGATCCGGAGCGATGGGAGCGGAATCGCCGGCATAGGTCCTCTGCGGCATCTCCGCGACGAACAGCCCAGCGGGATGAAATCGGACGGCGGGAATGGGGGACGGCGAACCTTTCCAGAGTACGGAGACGCTTTCGGCACGCGGCTGAAGGACGCGAATCAGGAGTTTTCCGCCAGTCTCGGGCGCGGTGCTGGAAATCCAATGGGGTCCCAGGACGCGAAAAGGGTCGCCATATGCGCCCCGGCAGAGCAGGGCAATTTCGCGCGAGATTTCCGCGGATTCGCCGGCGAACGCGGCCACGGCGGCCTTGTCCGCGTTGGTCTTGCCTCCGTCATGCTTTTCGGGGTCGTGTCGCCCCGGTTCTGTAGTTTTCCTGGATTCTTCCAAATCCTGTGCTCCACAATGTGCGGGCCTATTCTACTGGAGGCGGCGTGAGGGAACAATTTTTCAGGCGCCATCCATCNNGCGTGCTACCATTTGGCGGTTCCGATAATTTGATCGCTGGAAGGAGCTTTCGCGTGCCGCTTTACGAGTACGAATGCAGCAAGTGCCATCACCGTTTCGAGAAAATTGAAAAGGTGTCGGCCAGTGAAGTTCAAAAATGCCCGAAATGCGGCGGCAAAGCCGAGCGGCAGATATCGCGCTCGGCGATCCAGTTTAAAGGGTCGGGCTGGTATGTGACGGATTATGCCGGGAAAAAATCCGGCGACACAGGTCAGGATTCGAGCGGCAAATCAGGTTCCGGCGATTCCGGCGGTAATTCAGCCGCTGGCGGTTCCGGTTCGAATAAGACCAGCGAAGGAGGCGGCGACAAAGGTGGCAGCGGGACTGACAAGCAGAGCAACGAAAAATCGAGCGGGGAAAAGTCTGGTTCGGAAAAGTCGAGTTCGGAAAATACCAGCTCGCAAAAGTNNGGAAGGAAAGGGAAGAGGGATTGAGGTGGTGGATTTCTCTGTTTAGAGGGTAAAGTAACGCCGATGGGCAAGTTGAGAGTTAAACCGTATAGTCCGCTTCGGTCCCTATTACCAACTCTGTTTGACTGGCCTGGTCTTTGAATGGGCAAGGAGTAATCAATGCGTATGCGATTATTGATTCCGTGGCTGGGACTGGCGGGATTTCTTGCTGTACCATTGCCCGCGTGGCCGCAAGCCGCCAAGCACAACGCCACTACACTTGTGGTAACCGGTCATCCTGGACAGGCGGCTGTTTTGCAAATAGGTGGCAAGTCGTATATTGACCTTGAATCGCTGGCGCGCCTTACCAATGCCTCATTAAGCTTCGCGGGAAATCAAATCAAGCTGACCCTGCCGAAGTCGGCATCGGCCGCGACTCCGCCGGCCGCAACTACCCCCGCCAGTCCGGCCGGCAATCCCGGATTTTCCAAAGCCTTTGTGCGGGCGGGGATTGAAACAATGTCCGGTATCAGGGAGTGGCGGAGCGTAATTGCCAACATTATCCAGCACTCCTACCCATTTGATGAGACATGGTTTACGGCTTATAGCGCGGCAGCCGCCAAGAACCTGAATCTTGCTTCGCTGGCGGCGACGACGGACTCCGATCGAAGCGCATTTCAATTGCTCTCCAATGAATACAACAATATGCAAAGTTTGACCAGTACAGTTCTACAAAATCGCAACGTCATGCACTATATGCCGCCCGGCTATCTGGAAGATAATCCGCTGAACCAGAAAATTGTGAACTGTGCGCAATCCTTGCAAGCCATGGCTGCAAGCAATCAGTTTGTTGACGATGGATCGTGCCACTGAAAGTTTAGAACCGCGGCGGACACAAGTTCGGCCACAGCAATAGCCATAGAGGAAGACGGTGCAGCCAGACAGCCGCACCATATCCACTCCATAGCAACGCTGGATAATTATTGACCATTTTATACAGCGGCAGTATGCTCCGAGAATATTCGCGATCCGGATTTGAAAGCATGTAGCCTTTCACGGTGAATTGAGCTCGTGCCGAGGCCGGATGTGACATGGACGGGCTGAGATGGCAAACGCGGTAAGGAGAGGAGAAATAATGAGCAAATACAATTGGTACAAGAGAGTGTGTGGTGTTTTTCTATTGTGGGCAGGGACGGCGATTGCCTTGCCGGCGCAGACGTTCACTTCCCTGCACAATTTCGACAATACGGACGGCGCCTACCCCCAGGGACCCTTGATCCAGGCGCGCGACGGCAATTTTTACGGAACAACGGGCTACGGCGGGAACAGCGCCTGCAAGGATGGCTGCGGCACGGTCTTCAAAATCACTCCAGGCGGGGTGCTGACTACCTTGCACAGTTTCGACAACACGGATGGATCGCTTCCCATCGCCGGGCTGATCCAAGCCGCCAACGGAAACCTTTACGGAACCACGTTTGAGGGTGGCACCAACAACTTTGGCACGGTCTTCAAAATAACCACTGGCGGCACACTGACCACGCTCCACAACTTTGATTACACCGATGGCTCTAATTCGCAGGGAGCTTTGCTACAGGCCACCGATGGGAATTTGTATGGGACGACCAGCGGCGGGGGCGCTAATGGTTTTGGCACCGTATTCAAAATCACGGCGGGCGGCACTGTGACAACGCTGCACAGTTTCGATTTCTACACGGATGGCTCCAGTCCCATCGCCGGGCTGATCCAGGCATCCAACGGGAAGTTCTATGGGACGACCTATGACGGTGCAGCCAATGGCGATGGCACCGTTTTCAAAATCACTCCAAGTGGCACGTTGACTACATTGCACGTGTTTAACGGAACCGACGGCAACCTTCCCTACGCGGGGCTGGTCCAGGCCACCAATG
>PKXT01000003.1 GCA_003133505.1 Acidobacteriota bacterium | reverse complement strand
GTCCCAGCCCCCGGCTCTGCGTCGTCGCGATCAGTGTAAGCGGGTATAGAATACTGGCGGTGTTTGGAACGTAAGAAGGAGATTCCGATTTATGACCAAGCCTCGCCTGGTGTTCCAATCATCCTTGTTGTTGGTGCTGGTGATGTTGCATGGGCTGATCTCTGCGGCGCAGACGCAACCCCAGCCCGCAACGCAGCACGCGATTTTGCTTCACGCAGCTCGTCTGTTGGACGTTAAGAACGGAAGCGTGGTGAAACCGGGCGAAGTGCTGGTGCTGGGCGAGCGAATTGTGGAGGTGGGTTCGGCGGTAAAGCATCCGGCGGGCGTGGAAGTGATTGATCTTGGTGATCAGACTTTGTTGCCGGGCCTGATCGACGCACACGTGCACCTGTTTTTGCATCCTGGCGAGGAGGACCTGCAAACAGTTCAGGAGTCTGTGCCACAGCGTACGATTTCCGCGACTTTGGCTGCCCGCGACGACCTCATGGCGGGGTTCACCGCGGAACGTGACATGGGAACCGAGGGCGCTGGTTCGGCCGACACGGCGGTGCGGGACGCAATCAACGAAGGACGCATTCCGGGACCGCGGCTGCGCATCTGCGGCAACGCGATCGACATCCTCGGCGGACACGAAGACGCCATCGGTTACAACCCTGAGCAGCACGTTCTGCCAAACGCCACCCACGCGAACAATGCGCCCGAGCTGGTTGCAGTAATCCGCCAGCAGGTCAAGGAAGGAGCTGATTTCATCAAAATCTACGAAACCGGCACCGACTCCGTTCGCAACGGCAAGCTTTCTACGAACTATCAATACACGGAAGCAGAACTCAGCGCTGCCGTGCAGGAAGCCGCGCGTGTGGGCCGGCGTGTTGCTGTCCATGCCATGGGTGAGCCCGGGACGCTCTATGCCGCGCAGGCCGGCGTTGCTTCCATCGATCACGCCAACCAGCTCAGTGAAGAGACCATGCGGCTAATGCGTGAGAAGCAGATTTTCGCCGTGCCGACTTTTACCGTCTTCGAATACTTTGCCGACCAGCCCGCAAAATACTTTGGCGACCCGACCGCACCCGCGGTGCAGAGAATGCGCCAGATGCTCGATTTGCACCAGCGGGAATTCCGCAAGCAGATTGCAGCGGGAGTTCCGCTGGCGGTCGGCTCTGACGTGGGACCCTTCCCTCATGGAACGCAGGCCCGGGAATTTGTGCTGATGGTGAAATACGGCATGCCGCCGCGGGCGGTCATGCAGGCGGATTTGATCAATGGAGCGAAGCTGCTGGGTTGGGACGGCCAGATTGGCGGGCTCGAGCCGGGCTATTTTGCGGACGTCATTGCCGTTCCCGGCGATCCGCTGCAGGACATCAGTGTGCTGGGAAATGTGTCCTTCGTCATGAAAGGCGGCGTGATCTACAAGAAGTGAGCGTAGGACGGGCTGGGTGCTAAAAGCTCCACCTAGGCACCTCAGGGACGAATGCTGCTCCACCCAAAATGGCCGCGAAGTGTAGCACAGGCTACACTCGCGATACCCAAAGCTCCTGAATCAGCCGGGCTGTCGTCGGCCCGCGTCGGTCATCGTGTCCATCGTCGTGTGGAGATCCCCGGCCAGCCTCCGCTTTCATGTGCTGCTGAAACAATGCGATCATCGCTGCCCAGCCGGCGCACCTATTGCGGTTGCAGAATCCGGGAGCGAGAGAGGAGGTGGCGGAGAAGTCAGTTACGTCGCAGCGAGCGGGGTTCGTCCGGCGGCCAAAAGCGAACCGTCGGAACCCCCCTGATCCATACCCCACCCTCACCGTCTGGGCCATCGCTCCCGGTCGTGTGCTCGGCACCCGAAACTCCCGGCGACCGTCGTCGAAGGCCGGAACCGGCGCCGGGGCCGCTGCGGGCCGACCGTTGGAGCTGTCCCGCTGGCGCTGCTGGCGCGCGAGGCGCACTCGTGTTGCCTTCTGCGCCGGGTGTCGCGGCCCCGTTCGGCCTTGCTTCCTGTAAAGCCGTTGGACTGCGTAGCCGCCACGCTTGGCGAGCATACGCTTGCCCCAGGCGTGAAGATCCGTGGACACCAGCCGCTTCGCCTGTTCCACGTATATCGAACGCAGCCACGGCAGGACGCGCCCTCGTTCTAGCCGCCCCTTCGCCATAAGGCGTCGGAGCCATTCTTCCGCCGCTGCTCTCTGCGCGTACGGGAGGTCTTCGAAGATGTGGCGCTTCCCCCGCTTCTGATACCTGTCCAAACCGGCGATTGCCATGCGACGAATATAGCACTGACTCCGCAACAAGGAGTCTGCAATCCTCCATTTGGGACTCATCCGGGGGCCAACCACCCTGCTAGAATGGGCCTAGAGGGTAGTCGCCATTGCGCCCGTAGCTTGAGGACGCGTTATTCCGCGTTGCGAAGAGCTGTAGTTTATGGAGTGGGTCAGCGGATAAAACTCATGCCGGAATTTCGGGACAAAGCAAGTCAACTCGTGCGGACCGCGCAGCGCATCGCGAGTTTGCGCGGTGCGAGTGAAGAAGGTGCGGTACTCGCTCAGTCCGAGCCGACTCTCATCGAGACAGGCTATGACAATTGGGCTAGCGGCACTACGTTTTATACGTTGACCCTTGAAATTCCAATCGAGCTTTACGTCCGACTTGAGGAGCAGCGAGACGCTCTCGAGAAATCGATAGGTGGACGTATGTCGGAGTTAACGCGTGCCGAATCGGGGAGCAAGATTACGGAAGTCGTCATCAGCCCCAAGCTGGCCGAGGATTTGCCTTCGACGGAGAATCATTCTGAGGAATCGCCTGATCCGGTGCCATCCTTCTGGGCAGCGGGGCACTTCCGCCTTTTTGTTAGTCATGTGGCGACCGCGAAAAAAGGAGCCCATGACATCAAGGCGGCGCTTGCCGCCTTCCAAGTGGCCGCATTTATCGCTCATGAGGATATTGAGCCAAACAAGGAATGGCAGCCTGAAATTGAGAGCGCGCTTCGGACAATGGATGCCCTGACGGCGATCATCACACCCGACTTTATCATGAGCAAATGGTGTGACCAGGAAGTAGGATTTGCCATCGGTAGAGGCAAGCTAGTCGTACCCCTCCGTGCCGGTGCTGACCCGCATGGGTTCCTCGGCAAGTACCAGGCCCGTTCGGTGGAAAACCTACGCGCGCGCGACATCGCACACCAGATATTCGATATCTTGGCAACAGACAACAAATCCCGCGCCCGCATGGCTGACGCCTTGGTCGAACGCCTTTGCACCTCGGCCAGCTGGGAGATGTCAAGGCAATCGATGGGACTACTCGAGCAGGTGCCCTCGATGAATCGCGAGCAAGTTGCTCGGCTCGTGCGTGCCATTGACGAAAATGACCATGTCAGGGACGCGTATACGGTTCCCGCACGAATCACAGCGCTGGTAGGCCGAATTGGACAGCCGGACGCAGTTACAGGATGACAGCGCTAATTTTCGAAGGCGAGCATAGGTGTCAAATCGAGACTGCAGCATCTGCAAGGCATCTGCAAGGCGGGGCGGCCGCGTACGCGCTGCCCGCTCGTGGTCGTCGCTACGCTCCTCGCGCTATCGCGGCTGGACGCTGTGATGCTGGCCCTCGCACAGATTCAATGTTGCGCCGCAGTCGCTCGGGATGGAAACGATGAAAAGAACGGCTCCAACGGAGGCGATTTGACGTACAATCAATCGGGGCGAGGAAGCCAAAACGGAAATCCTGGGTAAAAGACAACGGAAGACGATGCGGCTGCGCCGGATGTGGTGCGGCTCCCATCGGCATTTTCGTGACTCGGCTATGCGAGCTGTTCCTGCAAATAACGGAGGACTCTTATGAAGCGGATAGCAAGATTAGCCTTTATTGTCGCAGCGTTTATAGCAATTCTGGGGTGGCTGTCATCGCCTTCCGCGTCTGCTCAACAGAAAAAACCCAATGTCATCGTCATCATGGGCGACGACATCGGCATGTGGAACATCGGCGCTTACCACCGCGGCTTGATGGCCGGCACGACGCCGAACCTCGACAAGCTCNNGTTCACCGACTATTACGCCGAGGCGAGTTGCACGGCGGGTCGTGCGAATTTCATCACCGGCGAACTTCCGATTCGCACCGGCATGACCACAGTCGGTCAAGCTGGCGCGAAAATCGGCTTGCCCGCCGAAGCGGTGACCATTGCCACGGTGCTGAAGTCAATGGGCTACGCCACCGGCCAGTTCGGCA
>PKXT01000290.1 GCA_003133505.1 Acidobacteriota bacterium | reverse complement strand
TGGAAATCGACCTTCAAGGAAGTATTGAATAAGAGCTGAAAGGGCTGATTTTGCTTCTCACCCATTGGGTACCGACCTCCAAAGCATCTTCATCGCGTTCACACCCGCATGAATATTGATGATTACGACGGCGAGAAGATTCGAAGGTAGAGCTCATGATGGAAATACGGGATTAATCGTTTTCATGATTGTTCTCCCACTAACGAGGTTACAGAGTATGAATACCTCAAACTACTGGTGAGCAGGACCATTGAAGTACAGGGCGCGATACTGTACCGGAGGGCAGCCTTATGGCCGGGTGGCGCGCTTTTCCGCGTGGTTCCGTATAATGAAGCGGTTAAGCGGGTAGGGTATGCAATTCAGGTGCAATTTCCGGTGACTACATTTTTCGTACAAAATTTTGGCTGCCGTGCAACACAGGCAGACGCCGCCCTGATCGAGAGCCAGCTGGTATCAGCGGGCTATGTGCATAGCGAGTCCCTGGATACGGCGGGGGTGGTGGTGCTAAACACGTGCACTGTCACAGCGGCGGCGGATAAACAGGCCCGGCAAGCCGTTCGTGAGATACAACGGGACAATCCAGAAGCGCGAATCATTGTCACGGGGTGCTACGCGCAACGCGCGCCGGAGGAGGTCGGAGCGCTGCCGGGGGTCACGTGGGTGGTGGGTAATGCACATCAGATGGAGATTGCGGGACTGATTTCGGGCGTTCCCGGTTTATTGGGCCCGGAACCGGATGAGACTGTCGCGGCGTGGCCAACGCCAGCGGCTACGAGTGGATTTTTTCCAGTCAGCGAACTGCAAGATAGTGGTGGAAGAAAGCTAGCCAGTGCGGCCAAGATTCTGACTAGTGATCTATCCGGCAAAATGCAGAGCCCCGGCGGCATGCCGCTGGCGATGGCGGAATCGGCCGTTGGCGGACGCACGCGCGCCACGCTGAAAATTCAGGATGGGTGCGATCACCACTGCGCCTATTGCATCATCCCTTCAGTACGCGGCCGCAGCCAGAGCGCCCTGCCTAATGATGTCATACATCGCGTAAGCACCCTCGCCGAAACTGGGTATCGCGAAATCGTCCTCAGCGGCATCAACCTTGGCAGCTATGGGCAGGATTTATCTCCTCGCACCAACCTGTGCGATCTGCTGACGCGGTTGCTGGGCGAGACGCCGGTGGATCAGTTGCGGCTGAGTTCCATTGAGCCGGTGGACGTGACCGAGGAATTGATCGACATGTTCGCTCAGTCGGATCGGCTGGCGCGCCACTTTCATATGCCACTCCAATCGGGCTCGGATAGGATTTTACGGGCCATGCACCGATGGTACCGAACCGAGCAGTATGCGCGTCGCGTGGAATACCTCCACAAGGCGATGCCGGACGCAGCCATCGGAGCGGACGTGATCGCCGGTTTTCCGGGTGAAACGGAAGCCGACCATTGCGCCACCCTGGAATTCATTAGCAAGCTGCCATTCGGGTATCTGCACGTTTTTGCATACTCGGCACGGCCCGGAACGCAGGCCGCTCAATTGGCAGGGCACGTCGCGCCGAATGTGGTTCGCCAGCGGGCAAAGGATCTGCGCGCCTTAGCAGAGGAAAAGCGCCGGAATTTCGTCGAGGGCCAGGCGGGGAAAGCCGTGCGTGTGCTGACCCTGGAGACCGCTGGGGAGGGCTGGAGAGAAGCAATCAGCGGAAATTACCAGCGTGTCCGCGTGGCAGGCCAATGGCTGAGGAATGTATGGTTAATCGCCGTGCCGACGACCGGTTCCTTAGCCTTGGGCAAATTATATTAGAAAGCATGCAAAACAGCGGAACCACGAAATCGTGAAATCCAGAGATAGAAATGGGGACAAGGCGAAGTTTGCAGGTGCTGGAGATGAGACAGTTGGCAACGGCTGGCGGTTCCGACGTTCTGGCGGCTTGACCATTCTGGAATGTGTCCCTCTGGCAAGACTTGATTGGATTGTTCATGGCTTCAGCACGCGGGGTGGGGGAATTAGCAGCCTGTTGGCTTCCCGAGAAGAAGAGAAATCCGCGAGGCTGCTGAATTTGGGCTTTACAGACTGGGACGCGCGCAAGAATGTAATGGAAAATCGAGTACGGTGGCTGAAGGCGCTGAACGCGGAGGATTTTACGCTGAGGCCTCTGCGCCAGGTCCATTCGGATGCAATTGAACTGGTTGGTGGCGCCGATTCTTCACCAAGCCGCCCTGTTTCCCCCGGATCGGTCCGGAGTGGAGATGGGATGATTTCCAATCAACCAGGATTACTGCTCTCAGTGCAAANNCGCGGATTGCCTGCCGATTCTGCTGGTTGATTCGAAGCAACGGAGCATTGCAGCGATCCACGCCGGCTGGCGCGGTACGTTGCAACGCATCGCGATGAAAGCGGTAGGCAAAATGCGCATGGAGTTTGGAACGCGGCCGGAAAACGTCGTGGCAGCCGTGGGGCCGGGAATCGGTCCGTGTTGCTACGAAGTGGGCTATGAAGTGGCCCGGGAATTCGATTCGCAATTTGCCGATGCGGCATTATGGTTCGACGAGAAATTCGAGCGTCTGGCTGGTGACGAAGAGCCGAATCCTCTTCCGTGGCTAACGATGGCGCCGCCGGGGCATCCCCTGCCGCCTCCGCGAACGAGTCTANNAACCGTTCAATTCTGATTCGCGCGGGATTGCGCGCCCAATATATTTTTCTATGCGGATTATGCACTTCCTGCCGGGGCGACCTATTTTTCAGCTACAGGAAGGAGAAAACCACTGGCCGGCTGTTGAACTCAGTTGGGATGCGCCCGACGTCGTCCAGTTCTTGAACCTACGTTATCTATCAGTTAACAGACGCCGAAGCCATTGTCCCCGCGCGGTATAAGGTTCCTGTCGCCCGTTATCATGGTATGAATACAAGTGGTCAACCGCAGATTAACTTGAAATTAATTCACATAATGGGCAAACTAGCCCCAGCCACAGAGAGTCACGGTCCTTTTCAACAATCCGTGTCCTAAATTCTTGGGGGGAGAAATCATGAAGGCAGCCATACCTTTGTGTAAAATTGTAATCGTATTTGGATTTTTAACAGCCGCTGTTGTCACATCACATGCCTGGGCCGCTCGAGCGCATGATCCTGGATTTATGCGGAAGGACGCGCCAGCAAGTGGATTTGCCTCAAGTGATCTGTCGCCGCGACTGCTTCGCGCCACGGCCAATATAACCCCGCCGCTTTTGCCCGGCACTCCCGATGGTTTGATCTATCAAAGCGCGGCGGCAATTCCAGTCACGTCCGTTTCGGCGCCCCAAAACTCCTATGCCGCGGATTTTAACGGAGACGGCAAAATGGACTTGGCGGTGCTGGATGCGAATGGTCTCCAGGTCCTCCTGGGGAACGGAACTGGCGCGCTCACGCCCTCCTTCACCTATAAGCTTCCCAATAAACAGCAAACCGGTTACTTGTTGGCCGCTGATTTCAATCATGATGGAAAACTCGATCTGGCTTTTAGCGTTACAGGGTCGGCGGGCAAGATAGGCATTTTGTTGGGCAATGGAGATGGCACCTTTCAAAAAGTTGTTTTTACGAGCGCCCTTTCGTTCCCCAATCAGTTTGCGGTGGCGGATTTCAATGGCGACGGCAACCCGGATTTGGTGATTCAGCTTGTGCAGGGAAATAGTGTTGCGGTGGCCCTTGGGAATGGGGACGGCACTTTTGGGGCGCCAATGCTCAATCAGGTGGGAAGCGGCGGATCTCCGCTGGGATACGTGTTCACCGGTGATTTTAACGGCGACGGTCATACAGATATTTTGGCGCTGGGTGCGCAAGCATGCGTGCTATTAGGCGCTGGTGATGGAACATTTACCGTAGGGCCTTGCACTTCCACCGCCGGCGGAACTGGCGTCGGAATTGTAGGGGACTTCAATCAGGATGGCATTCCGGATGTCGCGGACGTCGAAACCACTTCCCCATACAGTGTGGATATTCTGTTGGGCAGCGGAGGCGGCAACTTCCAATCTCCGGCAAAATATCCGATCAGTTTTGAGCCGGCGGGCTTGCAAACCGCCAGTCTCCGTAACGACGGAATTTTGGATATTGTTGTGGCCAGCAATTCGGGATTGTTTTTAGCCCTCGCTGGGAATGGCGATGGCACGTTTAATACTCCAGGTCCGCTCTATGTACAAGGCGGTATGGGGGCCGAATTTGCTCTGGCCGACTTTACCGGCGATTCCATTGCGGACGCGGTGTTTGCCGAAGCCGGAAACTCCACGATAACACTCGCCGCGGGCAATGGCGATACCACCTTTCAAGCGGCCCAGGCATTTCCGGCAGGAACCTATTTAGCCTCTTATGCCGGAGTTACCGCTGCTGACTTCAACGGGGATGGCTACCCTGACGCGGCTACAGTGGATTCAACAGGGGTGACCGTTACCTTGAGTAACGGGAATGGCACCTTTCAGCCCCCGGTGACGGGCATTCCCAGTGGGACAACATTGCCGGGAGGGATTTTGGCGGGCGATTTCAACGGCGATGGCATTACCGACCTGGCCGTGCTCGGGAAATTGACAGATGGAAACTCAGGCGTGTATCTGCTCTTTGGCAATGGTAACGGTACGTTCCAGGTTCCAGTGACCATTCCGGCGGGATTGAATCCGGTAAAGTTCGTCAGCGCTGATTTCAATCAAGATGGCAATCTCGATTTCGCGGTGCTGAACAATTGCGCCGGCCCACAGTGCAAGACGGGGGACAGCGTCACAATTCTGCTGGGCGACGGGCATGGAAATTTTACAAGTGCGGGACCCTATAACGTAGGACAGCCTGGGCCGCTAACGATCATTGCAGGCAACTTTAACAGCGACGCGTACCCGGACTTGGCGGTGTTGAGCAAGAAATCGAACGGCACTGCTTATGTAAGCATCCTTTTGAACAATGGCGATGGAACATTTGGGGCACCCTCCAAAATCACTTTTGGCTCGACGACTGGTGTAATCGGGAGCCTGGTTAGCGCCGACATGACTAACGACGGAAACCAGGACCTAGTTGTGACCGCGGAGGAGGTTCTGCACGCCGACACGGCATTGTTTGTCCTGCTGGGGCATGATGATGGCACGTTCACGTTTCCCGGAATCAAAAGCAAACTTGGGTATGGAAATACTCCCACGGTTACCGACGCGAACGGGGACGGAATTCCGGATCTGTTGTATCCCGCCCTCAATTCTTTCCGCTTCCTAATTGGCAATGGAGACGGCACGTTTCAGCTGGCGCCCACCAATCTGCCTTCGGTGGCGCTGAATTCAATCATCGTTTCCGATCTTAACAATGATGGCAAACCAGACCTGCTGGCAGTGGGCAATTCAGGAGTCGTAGGCGGGACACTTTATTTGGAAGATTTATTGAATATGTCTTCCGCCCCGGTCCGGCGCAAACGTCCCTGAAGAAAAGGCAAAACATCTCAACCATTTGCTCGGGGAATTCGATACCAGATGGTATCAGGCGGTTCGCCGGGTTATGCCCAGCAGGCTATCTGGCGTGGGAGCGGTCTGAATGCTTTCCAGCAAAGCAAGCTGGCCGCAGGCCGCCATCACGTCCTGGCCGCGGGGCAGGCGGACAAAGACCGGAAATCCCTTGCCCGCCAGGATGCTCTGGAATCGCTCGATGGCCTCTCGCTGTGGCGCGCGATAGGGCAGCTCCCCGGGATTCCATGGGATCAGGTTAATTTTGCAGCGCAGACCGGCCAGCAGACGTGCGAGCCGCCGCGCATCTTCCGGCGCATCGTTCGAACCTCCGAGGAGAACATATTCAAACGTCAGACGCTCCCAAGTGCGTAGCGGGTAGCGGCGGNNAAAGGGGATATTTCCGGTTGATGGGCATCAGCGCGTCGCGCTGTTCATCGCCGGATGCATTGAGCGAAATTGCCAGCTTAGGGCGCACCGGCTCCGTAGCCATCCGCTCAATACCCGGAACTATGCCACTGGTGGAAAGAGTGACATGGCGCGGCGAAAGACCCAGCGCCGCGGGGTCCAGCAAAATGCGAAGCGCGGCCATAACAGGATCGTAATTCAGCAGCGGTTCGCCTTGTCCCATTAGTACCACGTTCGTTTGGGGACGGAGGTTGTTGCGATTTTCTTCAAGCGCGAACAGAACCTGCCCGATAACTTCCCCGGCGGTCAGATTGCGCGTCAGGCCCAGAGTCGCTGTCAGGCAGAAATGGCAGTCCACGGCGCAGCCTGCCTGGGTCGAAATGCAGATGGTCTGCCGCGCTGCTGAGGGCATGAAAACCGCCTCGACCGTCGCAGGCCGTGATGCGGAGGATTGAGGGAAAGCGCCCGGTGCTGGACCGAGTGGCGATGCGGCATCAAGCGCTGGGTCGAGCGCCAGGACGTAACGCACCGTACCATCCGCCGATTCATGCGCGCGAATCACCCGCGGCCATGTGATACAACCATCGCGGGCCAGTTGTTCGCGCAGGGCCAGCGGAAGATTTGTAATGGCGTCAAAACTCGCGCGCCGTTCAGCGTATAAGGCGCGGTAAACCTGGCGTCCACGATAGGCAGGCTCGCCGAGCGAAGCCATAAGCGCACAAAGATCCTCGGCGGGTAGACCGAGCAGTTCGCACGGTTTCAAGGTTGTAGTAGCAGGGCTCATCGCGGACATCCGAAGCTTCCCGGGATTTATCTTAGCATCGTGACCTTGCCTGGGGTGAGCTGAGTCCGGACCTGCTTTACAAGGATCGTCCTATGGCGTTCACCAACACTGGGGACCGACTGGCGACCGTGGGCAATGTGCTCCCGCAAGCATGCCGTTAGCGTTTATAATGGCTGGCGGATTACTGGAAGGAGGACGCTCAATGGCGTTGCAATTTTCAATTGATGATTGGGTGCAGCGTCTTACGACGATCTCCGAAGATGAATTTAGAATTCCACGAGTCTTGGATTTTGTGACGAATCATGGCATTGACCCGGCTTCGCTCGAACCTTATGTCTATTACGCCAGGAGCCATTACACGCGTAACTTGATCTACAAGTGTCCTCTCTTCGAGGTGCTGGCGATCTGTTGGCAGCCCGGTCAGGTGAGCCGGATCCACAATCATCGAGGGCAAAATTGCTGGATGGCCACGCCAATTGGCAGGCTGCGGGTGCAGAACTTCCGCGTGGAAGGCCGCGATGCCGCGCACAGCACCTGCCATCTAGTGCCCACCAATGCGTACGACATGGATCCGCAAAATCCCGCCGTCGTTGACCCGAGGGAGCCAGTGCATACCGTGGCGAATTTACATGAGTTCGGCGGGCAGGCGACGAGCGTCCATATCTATTCGCATCCCTATGCGGAATGCGAAATCTATTCGCAGGATAAGGGCACTTATATGGATGTGCCACTGCATTATTCCAGCGAATATGGCCGACTCTCCCCCGACGAAACGCTGACCTAGGCGCTCAATTCATCCCAGTGCGGTTTTAAGCTGGCACCAATTCCCATAGGCAGGGGATATTGCATTGTTCCCCGCCTCTAGTATTCTTACCTAAGGTAATCTCAGGGCCCCGCGGCGCAAGGCCCTTTACTAGCTAAGCGGTGGGAGCCGGAAAATCGATGACAACGTTAGTCCAAGACAAAGCGCAGGTGCGTGAGCACGTTTTTCCGAACGGCTTGACGGTCGTGACGGAAGCAATGCCCCATGTGCGCTCCGTGGCCGTGGGCCTGTGGATACGGCATGGGTCGCGGAATGAGCCCGCGGAACTTAACGGCATCTCCCATTTTATCGAGCATATGGTGTTTAAGGGCACCGAGTGCCGCACTGCGGAGGACATCGCTCGGGAATCGGACCGCATTGGCGGGGCGCTGGACGCATTTACCGCCAAGGAGATGACCTGCTTTCAAATTCGAGTCCTGGATGAACATCTGCTACAGGGCTTCGACCTGCTGACGGATTTATG
This sequence comes from Acidobacteriota bacterium, assembly GCA_003133505.1. GTDB lineage: Bacteria > Acidobacteriota > Terriglobia > Acidiferrales > UBA7541 > PALSA-278. The sequence continues at coordinate 5,756 of PKXT01000290.1, read as the reverse complement.
CCTTCGTCCTCTCTTTTTGCCCGAGGAAATCGAGCGCGAAAAGTCAGTAATCCTTGAAGAAATCAGGATGGTGCAGGACAACCCGGAGGATCTGGTACATGAAAATCTAACTCAGAAATTCTGGGGACAACACCCGCTCGGGCGGCCTATTTTGGGCGTACCGGAAACGGTGCAAGCATTTACCCGGGAAGGGTTGATGGCTTGGTTCGGCGAAAGATATGGCCCCGAGAACCTATTGATTACCGCTGCGGGAAATTTGCGCCACGAGCAGATTGTGGATCTTGCAGGCAGCGCGTTTGGCAGCATGCCGCGAAGCAAGGGCGCTCCGATGGAAACGAATCCCTGCGCGGAACCGCATATTACTTTGCAAACCAAGCATGAGTTGGAGCAGGTCCATATCTGCCTGGCGGTGCCGGCGGTACCCCTGACGGACCCGCGACGGTATGCGGTTTCGCTGATGAATGTTGTGCTGGGTACGGGGATGTCATCCAGGCTTTTCCAGAAGATTCGCGAAAAACAGGGTTTAGCCTACGCGGTGTTCAGTGACGTAAACCCATACCGCGACACCGGCATGCTCACGGTCTACGCCGGTACGGCGCTAGAGACGGCTGGGGAAGTGGTGCGGTCGGTGCTGGAGGAATTCCAGGGAATGCGAAGTGAACTGGTAAGCGATGAGGAGCTTCGCCGAGCCAAGGATAACTTAAGAGGCGCCACGCTGCTGGCGCTGGAATCCAGCGGCTCGCGAATGGCACGGTTGGCGCGGCAGTACCTTTACTTCGGCCGGTTTTTCGAGACGGAGGACCTGTTGGCGCAACTCGAGAACGTCACGAGGGAAGCGGTGCAGGACGTCGCGCGGGAATTTTTCCGAAGCGGCCGCGTATCCGCAAGCGTGCTAGGGAATTTGAATGGTTTTCGCCTGAAGCCAGACCAACTTACCTGCTGACGGAGAGTTCGTCGAGGACCTGGTAAGCCATTAGTTGCGCAGTCAAGCACTAATATTCACTGATCCTTTTATAATATCCGCTTCTTGCTCTTCCCGACCCACCGTACCCTCATGCTGTTTCTAACCGCTTGTTTCTTGGCATAATCGGAATTGTCACCGAATCAATGGAACTAACTCACTTCATCGGATTACTCGGCGGGCTGCTAGTGTTGGCCTTCGCCGCCAACCGTCTGGCCAAGCGTACCGGGGTGCCTGATGCGCTTGTCCTGATGGCCGCGGGGCTGTTACTAGGCCCGGTGCTGCATTGGATAGACGCGGCAAAGTTTGAATCGGCAAGCCGCGGCTTCGGCACACTAGCGCTGATTATTATTATTTTTGAAGCCGGCCTCGAACTGAATCTTCGCGAGACCTTGAAACAGCTTCCCGCCGGATTGCTGCTGGCGGTGACCAGCTATTCCTTCAGCATGGCGGCCGCGGCGGGGGTGTGCTCTTACGCCATCGGTATTCCCAGGCAAACGGCCTTACTGGCGGGGGCGTGCCTGGGCTGTATTTCGAGCAGCATTATGTTGCCTGTGTTGCAACAGATGGAATTGCCAGCGGCGGCCCGCATCACCCTGGTGGTGGAGGCATCCGTTGGTGACGCCCTGGGAGTCCTGACCGTGGGCACCCTCTTGAGCTGGTTCGCCGTTAAGGGACAAGCAATCACCCCAGTTTCGCCATCGGTCGCGCACGCCGCGAATCTGATCTCCGCTGGATCGATGGTGGGTGGTCTGGTGGGCAGTTTCATATTGAAGATTGCATTATCGGTGGCCATTGCGGTTGCCGCTGGCATTCTGTGGGCCCGTTTACTGCCGCTGTTGTCCGACCAGCGGTTTTGGCAGGTACTGACGTTCGGCGCGGTCTTGATTTTATATGCGGTTACTGACGTGCTTAAGGGCAGCGATCTTTTCGCCGTAATGATCTTCGGAATGGTGTTGGCCAATACCCACGGCCGCGATATCTCCCTGGGCATAGTTAATTTCATGAATCCGCCGGGTCAGCACCCTCAGGAGGGGATTCTTTCTTTTCATGCGGAGCTGGGTTTTTTGGTAAGAACTTTCTTCTTCGTTCTCATTGGCGCGACGCTTCAGTTCACAGCGCTTCGCCGGGTAGCCCTATTATCACTCGCGGTATTGGGAGCTTTGTTCCTGGTGCGCGGACTGGCAGTGCAGGTGAGCCGCCTGCTCTGGCGCGGAACAACACGCCATGAAAGGGAGATTGCGACCTTAATGATCCCTCGGGGCCTGATTACCGCTGTGCTGGCGCTGGAAATTGCCGAACAGAGAGGCGCTGATTTTGGATTCTTGGTTTCTTTGGCCTTTGCGCTGATCCTTTTCTCCAACCTTTTGCTGCTAGTGGGGACGGTCCGCTGGCGAGTCTCGCACATTTCCCCGCCTGTAAACGTGGCAACCGGCGCGGAGATCGCGGTCACAAATGCCGAGTTAATGGGAGCGAATGCTGGGATGGCAAGCGCGGGAACGCATTCCGCGGTTACGGTGAGTGTCGAGGGGGACGAAATTCCCTAGCGGACCCGGACTGGCGGACGATCCAGTTCAACTGTAACTCGAGCAATGGCGTATTGTTACGCCCGTAGTAAATATTCTCAATCCTCCCTTTGCCACTTCTTATAATTCCACCGGTTCCCAGCGGACACTCTTTCGGGAATTGGCGTCATTTCTCCAAGAGTTGTGCTCTCTTCTTTGTGGGAAGCTCATTCGCGCGTAGAATGGAGGGGACTTGGATCTTCAGATCCTGCGGAAGTGAAATCCATGGGTCGGACACGATTCCCGGCTGCAGGTGGAAACGTGGTGATGGAAAATCGCCGCGAATGGTATTGGGGGAAACGCTCGCGCCTCCCAGTTTTGGGAAGGAACAACCGGCTCGCCGACCCCAGAGCGCTCCGTGCAACCGTTCCTCTCCCCCAGTACTGGCCACTTACTGAAATTTATGTAGAGTTGACCCAGGCGCTCTCGAAATCGACGGGCAGGTTTTTGAAAGCCCGTCAAAATATGTGCTGTTCTACGAACTGTGGCCACTACATTCCAAATTAACAAGCTAGTTGAACATTCGGACCCACCAGTGGCGCCATCCCAATTCGTGCCGCCGGTTGCCGGGCCAGAACTTGCCGCATACGGAGGCCAGTTGCGGGATTCGTTCGGGCGCCCAATCACCGATCTCCGAATCTCTGTTACCGACCGCTGCAATTTTCGTTGCGTGTACTGCCGTTCCGCCGATCCTGAAACACACGTGGCGGAGGGGCATTTGCTGACCTGGGAGGAGATGGAGCGGTTGGCCCGCATTCTGATCGGCCTGGGTATTCGCAAGGTTCGCGTGACCGGAGGCGAGCCTTTGGTCCGGCCGGGCGTGGAGAATTTTATCGCGCGGCTTCATATGCTGGGCGTGGCCGATCTTGCGATCACGACTAACGGCCACCTGTTGGCTGAAAAGTGCGAAGCTCTGATTGCCGCCGGTCTCAACCGCATTAACATCAGCCTGGATTCGCTGGATCCGGTGAAGTTCGAGAGGATCACGCGTACCCGCTCTTTGGATCGCGTGCTGGCGGGAATTGCCGTGGCACAGAAATCCCTGCTGCGTCCGGTGAAGGTTAATGCTGTGCTGGTGCGCGGCATCAATGATGACGAAGTGGAAGCGTTTGCCGAATTTGCCCGCGAACACGACCTGATCATGCGATTTATAGAGTTCATGCCGCTGGATGGCGATCGCCACTGGTCGCGCGAATCGGTAGTCACCAACGATGAAGTGTTGCGCCGTGTTCAGGCGCGTTGCTCTCTTACGGAAATTTCGCACGAACGGAGCGAAACAGCCCGGCGGTACCGGTTTGCCGGTGGAAGGGGTGAGATTGGTTTGATTTCGCCAGTATCGCAACCATTCTGCGGCCATTGCTCGAGGATTCGGCTGACAGCCGACGGCAAAGTGCGCACGTGCCTTTTTAGCCAGAAGGATCATGATTTGCGCGCGCTGCTTCGCGGGGGAGCGGATGATTCGGCGGTAGAGCACCGTATCCGCGAAGTGGTGCATCAAAAAGAGCGGGGACATCGAATTAACGAAACTGGGTTTACACCGCCTTCACGAACGATGGTTTCGATAGGCGGGTAAGCCTTCCCTTGCAGGTCGTCCTGAATGCAGTGAAGGATCTGCATTTGTTTTTTGTCAGGCGCCGCGACGAGTCGGCATCAGCGATTTTGAAGACACTATGAGCGACGAATCAACACGGTTATTTTCTCTGACCGACGCTGAACGCACTCGGGCCAAGGTGGAACCGATTTTACTCGAGGCCATTCAGGCGCATCAGCGCATGAATGAACTGGAAGGCAAATTGTCCTCCTTGGGAAACCGCATTCACCAGAGCGGGGGATTGCTGGTCTCCTACGATCGGGTAGCCAAGGTTCGCGTGGAGCGCGAAGCAGTGGTGCATGTAATCCGCGAAGCGCTGGAGCGCATACAGTCCACCGGCTGCGTGGTCAAGGATCTAGGCAGCGGACTGCTGGATTTCCCCGCGCGCCTAAACGATGAAGAGATTTATTTCTGCTGGCGTGTCGGTGAAGATCGGATCCGTTTCTATCACCGTCAGGACGAAGGGTTCTCCGAGCGCAAACCGATTGATCCGCGTGACTCCAATCTTTCGAGCTCCGTCCACTAGCTTGCTCACGCCGAACCGGCCCCTTAAGGAATCCAATTGAACGCTACGAATGAATCTGGCGGGCCTCCCCTCAATCGGCTGGCAAATTCCACTAGCCCCTATTTGCGCTCGGCCGCAAATCAGCCGGTGGGCTGGCACGAATGGGGCGATGAAGCATTCGAACGCGCTCGGGCGGAAAAAAAACCAATTCTGCTCGACATCGGCGCGGTGTGGTGTCATTGGTGCCACGTCATGGCCCACGNNTGGTGCCACTGGTGCCACGTGATTGATCGCGAGAGTTACGAAAATCCGGAAATTTCCGCGATCATCAACCGGTTCTTCGTGGCCGTAAAAGTGGACCGAGATGAACGGCCCGACGTGGACGCCCGTTATCAGACGGCCGTTTCGGCGGTTTCCGGCCAGGGCGGATGGCCCCTCACCGCATTCCTCACTCCCGATGGAAGGCCTTTCTTTGGCGGCACATACTTCCCCCCTGAAGATGCGATGGGGAGGCCAGGCTTTCGCCGCATTCTAATGTCCATGGCCCAGGCTTATGAATCCAAACGCGAAGACGTCGAGCGTGCGGCCGTTTCCATTGAGGAAGCGGTGCAAAACGCGGAAGGAGCAATGGCCGCTCCGGGAAAGCTTTCGGACGGTTTTGTCCCCGCGATGACGGATGCAATTGTTGCGCGATTTGATTCGCGGAATGGCGGCTTTGGGCAGGCCCCGAAATTTCCGCATTCGTCGGCGATTGATTTACTTCTGGAGCGATATCAGGCTACCGGGGAAAAGGCGTTGCTGGCTGTGGCGGAAACCACGCTGGAAAAAATGGCCCGGGGCGGCGTTTACGATCAGATCGGCGGTGGATTCCACCGCTATTCGGTGGACGAACGATGGGTGGTGCCGCATTTCGAGAAGATGCTNNGGTGCCGCATTTCGAGAAAATGGCCTACGACAATTCCGGGCTGCTGAGAAATTATTTGCACGGATGGCAAGCTACGGGAAATCCGCTTTTCTGCGAGGTCGCTGACGGCATCATCGATTGGACGTTCGATGTGCTGGCCGATCGCGAGCATGGCGGATTTTATTCCAGTCAGGACGCAGATATTTCGCTGGACGACGACGGCGATTATT
>PKXT01000222.1:166-3259 GCA_003133505.1 Acidobacteriota bacterium | reverse complement strand
GAGCCGCAGTCCAAAATCGCCGGGGACATAAATCCCCGGCTCGTTGGAAAAGGTCATTCCCGGCTGGAGTGCGACTTTATTCCCATGTACCAGGTAAGGTTGCTCGTGGCCGTCGAGCCCAATGCCATGTCCCACGCGATGGGTAAAGTATTTGTATCCCGGCCCATAGCCTCCCGCCGTAATCACCGCGCGCGCCGCGTCATCCACCGCGCCGCATGTTGTCCCCTCTGTCGCGAGTGTAATCAGCGCGGCATCCTGGGCTTTCCGCACTAAATCGAATGCTCGTTTCAGCTTGTCCGGCGGAGTGCCCAGCACCGTGCAGCGAGTAATATCTGACTGATAGCCCTCCACCGTCGTCCCTCCGTCAATTAGGACAAGATCGCCTTCGCGTAAAATTTGTGGCTGCTTTGTCCCATGCGGCTGCGCCGCATATTTCCCGAAAAGCACCAGTACATCGCCGGATAGCTCCATTTGCTGAAATCCGCGCGAAAGCAGTTCGCTCACTTGCCGGTCGGTAATCCCCGGATGCAACGACGCGAAAACCGCACGATATACATTGCACGTGGCTTCGCAGGAAAGCTTCATCAAGTCGAGTTCGTGGCTGGTTTTCTGGCTGCGGCATCCCACGGTGATGGGATCGCCGCAAATGTATTCGATCGTGCGCGTCGTCCGCCGCACGCCATCAAGAAACGCGAAGCGAGTGGTTTCCTCCACACCCACGCGGCCCGTTCGCGAACGTCGGTCCTCCAGCCATTGCCCGGCGATGGCATAGGGGCTGGCATCCTCTTCCCACACACGCACTGGAATCGGCCAGCGAAGCTGTTCGCGCAAGCGGCCCTCTTCAAATGCCGGACATATGATCGTGGGATCGCCCACACGCGGGATCAGCAACGCCAACAACCGTTCACTCGGCCACCATCGTATTCCAGTGAAGTAATATAGCGACGTGCCCGGCGTTACATATAGCGCCGCGTACTGCGGCTTCGCATCCGACATCAGCCGCTGGGCCAGCACGATGCGTCCCCAAAACTCATCATCGCCAACCGGCTGCGCGCGCTTGCCCAGCGGCTTGAGTGATGCGAATGGCGGCGGCAGTTTTTCTTCACACGGCTGTAGCGTAGTCTGCGGCGGGGNNGTGTCCACCGCCGGCCATTCCCAGCGTTGCGCCCGCCGCGCCCACCGCTCCAATTTTCAGCACATTCCGGCGTGAAATTTTCATCGCATCACCTTTCCTGAGCGCTCATCGGCCCAAGGCTCACAATTATCGAGAATGGCGAAATAACGCCGCTCGCATTTCGCGCGTGCCTAACGATTATATTTAATTATCCGCTTACGTGATGCGGGCTTTGTAATTTGCCCGTGATGTGGGGAAAATCGCAAACTCGCGCGGCAGGCTTACTGGCGGGGCAAAACTTGAGAAGTCAGTTTACGTGTGCGCTAAGCGCGGGCAAACGCGCGGCGTATTCATGCAGGTTGGCCACACACAGCAGAAACTCCAGAATTCTCTCGCGAGGCGCTATTTCCAACGGATCAGGGGTTTCTGTAAGGAGTTGCGCCGCCAGATTCGCATCGTCCAGCAGGCAATCCAGCGTGCTCGCGTCCAGCGGCAGCGAACGCCGGCTATAGGCTAGCGCCGCGCTCGCATGGTCAAAGGCGTGGTCCAGAAAATGCGTTAGGCATAGTCCTCCCTCCGCAATTACCAAGGCTACTTTTCGCCCGCATCCTGGGATACCGCAAACCCGCAATCGCCTTTCGCTCCTTTCAAACACGAATTCAGATGCCGAGCCTACCTTGTCAATGGGTCTTCCGCAAGAGGTGTAATGTCAATATTTCGTAAAACGTTAACCTGTGCCCAGAGATGGGTTCATTCTGGTTCAGCTTGACCTGGTGATCCTTCAGACGTACAACGGAAGGACGCGTCCGAGGGGGATGCTCGCTCCCATGTTCCCGTCACTTCTTCGCTTTTCGGACGCCGCTCTGCTTTTGCTCCGGCTTATGGTCGCCACCGTTTTCGTGGCCAGCGGCTGGAAACACCTCCAAAATCCCGCTGCGCGCGCCAAGAGTATTGGAATGAGCAAAGGGTTTACGATTTTTCTCGGCACGGCGGAAATCGCGGGAGGGTTGGGAGTCGCGTTTGGAGTGCTTACCCAAATCGCCGCGCTAGGTTTAATTCTGCTTATGCTGGGCGCGATTCAAAAGAAGATTGGCGAATGGCACACCGGCTTTTGGGGCAAGGATGGCAGCGGCGGCTGGCATTATGACTTGCTTTTCGTCGTGATGAACCTGGTTATCATCACGACCAATGGCGGCCGCTACGTTCTGTTGAAATAGGGCGTTCGTGGCTTGAGCGTGAACGCCCCGCAGCGTATCTGGCGCGGCACCTTTTTCAGCTAATAGTGCCGCGCCATTGCGAAAGGGCTTCTTTCTAAACCATCGCCGTACCTCTAAGGGCTGGCCTTTTCCAGCACGGTTGCCAGAATGTCGAAGCAGCCCTTCCAACCCTTGTCGTAAGACTCGCGCGGTCCAGCATTGGGGCCAAGTTCGTGGGTGAGCACCACCTCGGTTTCATTGCCATGCTCGAAGAACTCCACGGTCAGCAGTGTTTCTCCACTCTCCGATTGCTCCCCAGCCACGGCCGGTATCTTTTTCCAGTTCCAGGTGAAGACCAGCTTTTCCGGCGGTTTTACCTCCCGAAAAACTCCCCCCATGTCGTAGGTAATGCCCTTGGGCGCGGAAATCTTCATCGTGTAGCTGCCGCCCGGGCGCACGTCGAGCGACGTGTATTTCACGTCGTGTGTTCTTTCGTCGCGGCACATCCATTGCTCTAGCAGTTCTTTCCGCGTCCACGCTTCGAAGACTTTCTCNNCTTGTGGCGTTGCCATGTTCGATCTTCCTCCTTTTGTGATTGCCCCAGAAAATTCGCCAGCGCGTCGAATTTCCGCTCCCAAAACTGGCGGTACTCCTCCATCCACGCGGCCGCGTCGCGCATTGGCTTGGTCCGCAAACGGCACCGGTTGACCCGGCCATTCTTCTGCCGCGCCAGCAAACCGGCGTCCTCCAGCACCCGCACGTGTTTCAGAATTGCCGGCAGCG
>PKXT01000222.1:0-138 GCA_003133505.1 Acidobacteriota bacterium | reverse complement strand
GTTAACCATATGGTTTAGTATCTATTATCGGAATGTTCCTATCAAATAAAAGATGTGGCTATAATTTAAATCTGACGCAAGCCTTGCAAAATCACGGCAGAATAGGAGGGCTTCAATGAAAAAGTCCGCTGTTATGTT
>PKXT01000349.1 GCA_003133505.1 Acidobacteriota bacterium | reverse complement strand
AACAATTCGGCTGAGCGGCTCGACACGCGAGATTTCATCCACTTGCCCACCCGGCAGAATCTCTGCCAGCCGCGACCACGCGGCCACCCGCACCTTCTTTGGAGTCCACGCCGAACTGACGCCGAGAAGCGAAACATTGCGCAAGATGAACGGAAATACGGTCAGCGGAATTTCCGCTCCCGCCACCATGCCGCACGCGGCCACCGCGCCGAAAGAAGCCGTCTCCACGATCATGGACACGAGCGTTTGCCCGCCAACGGTATCCACGCCTCCCGCCCAGCGCTCCGAAGCCAATGGAGGCCGCGCTCTGGCCAGATCCGCGCGTTCAATAATCGTGGACGCGCCCAGCTTACGCAGCCAGTTATGAAGCTGCGGACGTCCCGTGGACGCCGCCACTCGGTAGCCCGCGCGCGCCAGCAACATCACCCCCAGCGAACCCACTCCGCCAGCCGCGCCGGAAACCACAACTTCATCGGGCGATTTGCGAACGCCATGATGTTCCAGCGCCATTACCGAGAGCATGGCCGTCAGTCCGGCAGTGCCCAGCGCCATAGCCTGCCGCAAATCATACGCCGCGGGCACGGGAACAACCGCATCGGCGGGCAATTGGGCCACTTGGCTAAAACCACCGCAACGCGTCTCGCTCAAACCCTGTCCCGTCGCGAGAACTGGATCTCCCGGCTTGAATTCCGGCGACGAAGACTCCTCGACGATGCCTGCTAAATCGATCCCGCAAACCAACGGAAAGCGCCGGATGATCTTGCCCTGGCGAAGCACGGCAAGGCCGTCTTTGTAATTTAGTGAAGAATATGAGACCCGGATGCGAACGTCGCCGGGCGTAAGGTCGGAAAGCTTGAGGTCGCGCAATGAAACATGGTAGGGGCCGCCGCTTTCTTCTTCAGCCCATAACGCGCGGAATGGTTCCTGCATTCTATTCTCTCGTACGACAAACGTTTCCGTCGCGCGCCATTATTTCAAGTCTACGCGAGCGAACGCGAAATCAGTCCCGCCATGGGCAGATACTCCGTATGCGGGAAGCCTTCCCGCCTTACTTATGCGACGACGGCTNNGACGACTGATCTATCGACTGAAAGTTCTGCCGAATTTCCTTCAGGCGGTGGCCATACGCATTTTCCCACATGCCCAGCAAAAAGAACGGCACCATCGCGGCCAGTACCCATGCCTTGGCGCGACTTGGAACCTTGGCATCCGGCTCCCACCGGAAAAGTTGCCGGGAAATCTCAAATGCCAACACCATGCCCACAATCAACGCGAAGGCATCGCCGAGAAACTGCTGCATGCTGGCCGTACGAAGCATGGCGCCCTGCAGCCCCGCCACCAGATATGTCGCCGGAAGGAACAGCGCGGCATGCTGGAGCCAGACAGGCAGAATCGTTAGCGGAGCGGTGGCGCCGGAAAAGAATAGAAAGATAAACCAAATCACGTTGTTAATGACCTGGGTTTCCTGGGTGTTATTGGTCACGCTGGCCACGGTCAGCCCAAACGTGGAAAAAGCCGCCGCGCCCTCCGACACCAGCACGAAAACCTGCGCGAGGTTCCCGAACGATTGCATGTGAAACACGAAATGGCAGATGAGGAATTCCAGCGCCACCGTGGGCAGCACCAGAAAATAATTGGCGATGATGCTGGAGCCGAGCAGCGCCCCCGCGCCCACCGGAGTCAATTGAAAACGGCGCAGTATCCCCTGCTCGCGGAAAGTCACGAGTTGCAGACTCAAGCCCCAGAAACTTCCCATGACCGTAAGCGAGAGGACCGGCCCCATCAGGTACGTCAGTACCGCGACATTGCCACGGGCGAAGATTCCCGCATACAGGAACAGAAATCCCAACGGAAAAATCAGGCTGAAGAAAATGAACGCGGGACTGCGCAGAGCCAGCTTCATCCGCACTTTCGACAGCGTCCAGCTATATCTCATTCCTTCTCCTCAAAAACATGAAACGCTTCGTGAGCGCGACACTAGTCCCGCAGACGGCGCCCGGTCAGCTCAATAAACGCATCCTCAAGCGTCGGCGAGGCCATTTCCAAGCCCAACAACTCATTGCCGGAGCCTTCCAGATGCTTTACCAACGCTACAATCGTTTGCGGTGGACGCGCGGAATGCAGCACGTATCCGCCGTCAGCCTCCGATACATCCGACACGCCTTCGAGAGTTCCCAAATCAGCCGGATGGGCCAGCTTCACCTTGATGCTGGTCGTACCCGCCGACCCTCGGCGCAGTTCCTCGGGCGTACCCATCGCAATTACGCGCCCCTGATCTACAACCGCCACGCGATCGCACAAGCGATCCGCTTCCTCAATATAGTGCGTGGTCAGCAGGATAGTCTTTTTCTCGCCGCGCAACTCTTCGATGATCGAATAGATTTCGCGGCGCGCCTGTGGATCCAGGCCNNGGCCAGCGCCAGCCGCTGTTTCTGCCCACCGGAAAGCTGGGAGTAAAGCGCGTTGCGCTTTTCCTCAAGTTGGAACCGCTTTAACAGTTCAGCCGGCTCGCGGCGGCGCTTGTAGAAATTTGCGAAAAGAGCCAGCGCTTCACTCACGCTAATCTTGTCTGGCAACGCCGTGGACTGCAGCACCGCGCCAACCCGCTGGCGGAAATCATCTCCGCCATTTTGAGGATCCAGCCCAAGAACGCTTACATGGCCGCTATCCCGCTTGCGCAGGCCCTCCAGAATTTCCACGGTGGAAGTTTTCCCCGCGCCGTTTGGCCCCAGCAAGCCAAACACTTCGCCCTCCGCAACGGCAAAGCTCACTCCGCGCAACGCATGGACGGATCCGTAGGCTTTTTCGAGATTTGAGACTTCAATAACGCTAGCGGGCATAGGGCCTAATTCTATAGCACTTCCCCAAATTATTCGCTGGCGAACGGCCGGCCCGATGTTAATCCCGTGTTGGGCGCTTTCGGTACGCTGGCTTTCGAGGCACCGGCGTTTTGGCGCCATTCTGCTTGCGGCTCTGCGCTTTCGAAAATGTATAGCCGCACGCCGCCATGTCCACATGGTGCCCGGAAAAGATTACTTTCTCGCTTTGCAGCAAACGTCTTTGCAGCGAAGCCAGCGGCTCNNGACGACGCGATGCCACGGAATGGATTGTCCCCTCGGCGACGCGGCCATCGCGTGCCCCGCTTCGCGCGCGCCGCCCCGCAGCTTCGCCATTCGGGCTAGCTGGCCATACGTCAGCACGCGACCGGCGCGTATCTTTTTCACCGCGCAATAGACCCGCTCCCAGGCGGCATTGCTCTTCCTCTCCATCGCCGGTAGTTTCACGCCAGGATGTCGCAGATAAAACCCGTCATTCCAAAGGTCCTCGCCCTGATGAATGTCCGCTGGTGCTGTTTTGTGAGGCGCATTTGTGAAAGATGATTCGGGATTTCTTGGCTCGAGTGCCATCCGATTAGCAAGACGGGCATCGAGTGTTTGGCAGAAAGAGCCAGCACCTACAAATCGCGGCGGCCTTCCATAGCTTTGGACATGGTAACTTCGTCGGCGTATTCCAGATCGGAGCCCACCGGAATGCCCATGGCAATGCGCGATACGCGAACGCCCAGGGGCTTCAGCAGCTTCGACAAATAAACTGCGGTTGCCTCACCTTCGGCCGTCGGATTGGTGGCGATGATCAATTCTTCCACGCCGGTTTTCAAGCGTTCAATCAAGCTCTTGATGCGCAGTTGATCCGGCCCCACGCCCTGCAATGGCGACAGCACGCCGCCGAGAACGTGATAAAGCCCCTGAAATTGCCGCGTTTTTTCTATGGCGGAAATATTCGGCGGCCCTTCCACCACGCAAATGATTTTAGGATTACGAGTGGCGCTCGAGCAGTAAAGACACGGATCAACATCGGTGATGTTGTTGCAGACCG
>PKXT01000032.1 GCA_003133505.1 Acidobacteriota bacterium | reverse complement strand
CGCCTCCACATGTCCGATTTCTATAGGCATGCTCGATCCGAAATCGCCAAGGATCCGGCCACCACAACTCCGCGGACTATCCAGATTCTCATGGCCCCGAAAATGTATCACGGTTGATTAGCTGGCGGCAGAGTAGGCCAGACATTGCGCCTTGTTCACCTCTCCATGCGACCACGACCGGATTTTTTCCGGACTCGCCAGGCTGATTCGTATGGAGTCCACATCCGCGACAGGCAGTTGCAGCTTCACGGTTGCGGTTATCTTCTTGGCCATTGATGTTCGCCTGCGCGCCCCTGTATCGCTCTCATGCGACGTTCTCCACGTGTGCAAAATGCAGCTGGCCTGGAGTCGATCGTCCAGAAATCGCTACCGACAATTTCAGCGTGCAGCGGTTCGTATTCACGTCTTCCTCCACGCGATCCTTGGCCATCGGGCCTGGCTCGCAGGAGATCATCGTACATGAGCGGCATGTGCTGCGCGGGGTGTAGGCGAACGGCCACTTAACAAAAAGGGCCACCTGGATCGCCCCACGTGGCCTTTTGCATTTCTTTGAATTGTGAAAGACGATGTGCCCGATAAGGCTATTTCCCGCCTCTGATCTTCGCCCACCGTGCTTTCTGAGCAGCGGCCATTTTAGCCTTTGCTGCCGCAGACATCGTAAATTTCTTCTTAACCGGCTTTGCGCCTGATTGCCCCTTCACTCTGGCCCATCGTGCCCGTGCTCCGGCAGCGATTCTGGCCCTCGCGCCCGGTGACAACCGGCATTGAAAGCATCTAGAAAATTGTTGATGGCGTGCTGGTAGCGGCCGATAACCCGATCCGTGTATTCGTCGAGTTGCTTGCGGGTGGCGCTCTTATTTTCCTCAATCGCCTTCTTTTCACATTGCGCAAGCGTGTATTCGTCGCACGCCTTTCTAGTCCCGGGCTCGAACCGCGTCTTTACCGCCCGCAGGAGTGTGAGCGCAGCTTCGACGATTCTGACGTCGGCTGCGCCGGTGGCTCTCTTTTTCGCCGTGATAATGGCGTTTGCGTCAGCCACGGCCTGATTGTATACGGCCACAGCCTGTTGTAGCGCACCGAAGCCGGCATAAGCGTCAGTGAGGGGCGTACCGGTATCAACCGTTCCAAGTGGTGCGGCTGCCTTGAGATCGAGCACCATGAGGGCGGTCTGCCGCAGTGCCCGCAGCGGGTCTCCTACGCCGCCCTGCAGTGCGGGCGTCACCAGTTCGCCAAACCTTGTCCAGAATTCAACGGACGTCGTGTTCTGATCGATAACTCTTTCAAGGTCGCCAATGGCGCGGTCACTGAGGTCGGTCTCGATCTGGCGGCGCATAGCGGCAATAAAACTACGGAGCGTATTGTATTCAGCGCTGAAAAAGTCACGGTAAGCGGCGACTAGACTAGCTGCGCCGTCCAGAGGCTGGTTGCAAAACGGGCATGAAGAGCCCTGAATATACCCAAGTCCCTCTGACAGCCATGCCTGGCCCCGATCATGCATGGCATGGCTCCTGATCTGCGCGGTAACGCGGTGTTCTGCGTCTGCGGCGATAGTGTTTATGGTTCTGCAANNAAGTATCAGGTTCACGAGGCCGGCGCGAATCCTGATCTGCGCAGCCTGTTTGACGGCGTCGAGCTCCCGTTCCTTGCTCTCGATTTTATGCGAGATGGCCGCATCTTCCTCGAGAACGATGAAAGTGTCGACAGTCATTCCGCGGGGTGCGAATGTCAGGATGGCAGCGGCTTTCTCGCCTATCTCGGCGGCCTTCGCACGGCTCCTACCGTCGAGGTGGTCTATCTGCTGCGCTAGATCCACGCCCTGCTTTCCGACGATCACGCTGTAGAGGCTACGCCGGTGACCGATATGCACGACATCGCCGGAATGGACGTTTTCTGAGACAAAGGTCGAGTCGAAAATTGCAATATCGGGGACGGTCTCTTTCCAGGCGCCCTGATGGAAAGTGATCATCCCACCGGTTGTGAGGATCTCCGCCTCCGGTGGATCAGATGCGCCAAGCGTAGCGCGGCCGATAACATGCGCGCCGTCGCCCGATTGGAGCGAACGCAGAAGGGCGCACAGTGTTGTCTTGCCCCGGCCGTTTTCAGCGAATATCAGATTGTAACGCTTGAGTTCAACGTCGCCGCTCGCGCCATAGCTGGCGAAGCGTCCAACATTTTTAATCGAAACAAATTTCCGGAGCATGTACTTCGCTGCCTCTGCGCCGCAGGCAGGAAGGCGCTCGCGGCGGCGTGGATTCTTCAAGATCGCTTAGCAGAGGATAAACCATTCTTGCAGAGAGCGGGCAAGTGGTGTCTGATTTGGGCGGAATTTGCAGAATTCCGCCACGACAATGGGGAACGCGGAAAAAACGTAAGGCTGAATGTATGGCCTCAATAATGTTTCGCTCCGGAATCTGGCCCTCTGAAATCCCAGGGCGCAGAGCATCAATCACCGGCGCGGCACTTTGCGCACGACGGCCATGCAGAAAAAGATCTCTAGCAAAGTTTTTTATGGGACTAGCAGACTGGCAACCTCAAGGTGCTGAGGACGAGGGTTTCGCGTGGACGGAATTCCTGGTAGGGACAATCGCCCAATCACAGAAAGAAATACGCTGAAAAGCCATTACGAGCATGTTATTGCTAAGGATTTATGCCCCTACGGATGCTTTCATCCAGGAATCAACGCTTTTGGTGGAAGGCTCCCGCGAAAATAAATCCAGCTCCGCCCATGCATAGGGCCACGAGTAGGCTGGACCATTCATCCCCATTGTGGATGGCGTGCACCACTCTAGGACTATGAAGCACCACGACCCAAATGAGAAACATTCCCGCGAGCAGGCTTCCCGCCAGGCGCGTCACTTTGCCCCACGCGATGCTGAGTGCCGCCGCAAGGAAACTCGCGCCGGTTAAATAGGCCAAGAACAGGTGCCCCCGGAATCCAGGCGGGAATCAATGACGCGATAACGCGGGGATACCTGATGTGGAAAATACCAAATGTCGCGAGTGATATCGCAAAAAGGAAGCGGGCAGTTTGCGCCGTAACCCTCAAGTAGAAAGGCCTTCGCAGAAATCCATCTCCTTCCGCTGGGAACACAGCTGCCAAGGCAAAGGCCGTTGCAGCCATCGCCAGCGTCTCAAATCCTTGGGTGTCTAGGGCTTGCCCCCAACTGCGCTNNGGGAGGAACTCTAGGATTTTTGGCACGTAAAAGATCACGAAAACGAAAAAAAACCCCACCCCCAACAGGAGCACAGACTGTGCGGCTCTTTTCCCGCTCGCGAGACTGATACTGACAATGATGAGGCCGATACCTATCAAATAGTCGATCATGGGCCGTGCTACTGTGTAGGGCGGAATGTTGATGAGGTCAGAGGCGGAGTGGGCATAAATGAAGTACAGAATGCCAAAGGCCCCCATCGAGATCGCAAAAATATAGC